>JADFNA010000483.1 GCA_022563625.1 Candidatus Zixiibacteriota bacterium | reverse complement strand
CAGGTGAAACGATTGATTTCTCAGACTGCTTGTTGGCGAAATTTGGATAGGTCATAGTTATCTACCTCGATCAAGAATCTGCAAAAGGGGTTTATGGTTCACCCACCGGCAGCGCAATATAATCCTGTCATCCTCCCTCTGGCAAGAGTCCCGGATTCGCGCCGTGTTCCTGGAATACGCCTGGGACATGCAGTGGTGTGACCCTTGCGCCGCGGACCCACTGAGTAATGATCAACTTCGACAACTCGGTGTGTTCTGGCTTGATGGAAACCCGTCGCATCCGGGTATTAAATCGCAGGCGAAGAATGTGTATGTCACACGCCTGCATGTGCGCTATGATGACGCGCACTTTCCCGAGGACTTGTTTTTCCAGGCCACCGGCAACCGGCAGAATTTCCAGGGCCGGTATGTCATACGGCATCCGTGGAAAGGCGGGGAGAACTGTTCACAGGTTGCCGCATATAGAGAGAACCTGATTAAGAGGCAGGAAAAAGAAGCGCAAACTCTCGCAAATCTGACCGGGTGGGATATTAACTATATCAGAAGCAAAATGGAATTGCCGGTAGTGCTTTCGAATGCCCCAAAAGACCCATGGTGGAAACGAATCTGGGGGGATTGAGTCTATCGGGACTCGTGGTATGATGGGATGCGACCCGCTCCGAAAGGGGCGGGTTTTTTTTATTGATCGATACCTACCATTTAGCGATCAGGCTGTGTTGTAGTCAAAAATGAAAAATGTCATTCTGAGTGAAACGAAGTGAAGCGAAGAATCTCTGCTGCAGTATGAGTTTCTACCATGGTTGAGATTCTTCGCGGAGTTTATCCTGAGCATAGCGATGAGCCCAGAATGACACGGAAGAAGTGTAGCTTGCCATAAGAGGCAGGCACGTTTACATTTTCCATTGCCGGTACTTTATCATTTTGTCCGGCTCGTTCTATGAACACAGCAAAATCCAGAGCGGCCGCTTATGCGCCATTATTCGCCTATCTCCTGACACTCACCATCAGTGTTGTCGGTTCGAGCTATCTTTCTGGCAGAATCTGGGGAATTGATATTTGGAACGGCGCGCCCGGAGCTCCCGGAGCGTTTTCACTATTGATTTTTGGACTCGTCGTTGGCGCATGCGTTTGGTTTTTGCCGTACTTCGGAGCTTCAAGAAACACAGAGCGTTCAAGCGCGTCAGACCGAACGTATGTTTTTCTCAGCCTGGTACTATTAGTCCTATTTATACTGGCGTTCTATTTATTTCGAGCGCGAACACATTTTCTTGGTGACGGCTATACACTGCTGTCATTACTCGCCGCTGATAACCCGCTGATCAAGCAGCGCGAGATCGGCGAATCGTTGATTCATGTCTGGGTGAAGAATATATTCGGATTATCAGGCGAGGCCGGCGCGCTGAAAGCGTTCCAAATTATATCAATAAGCGCCGGGGCGCTGTATCTGGCAGCTTTGTCAATCGCGGCCGGTAAACTTTTCGAAAACAATATTCAGCGGGCGCTGTTTGTCGTGGGCATAATGTGCGCCGGTAATGCGCCTCTGTTTTTTGGCTATGTGGAAAATTATTCTGTCTTTGCCGTGTCAGTTTTGCTGGTGACACTGATGGGTGCGCTCTCGCTTTCGGATGTAGTTTCAAGACTCTGGATAATTCCGGCCCTGGCGTTTTCTATCTGGCTGCATGCGCTCGGCGTGACTCTTATCCCGGGAGTGGTCTATGTGCTTGTTAGAGATACGCGGCTCGCGCAACTACTCTCCAATCTGGCCCTGAGATGGAAACTATCACTGGCGGCGATAACGCTCGCGTTATTCTGGTCAGTTTTTGTGTACTTTTACCGGACGAATATCTTTTTTGAAGCGGCCCTTCTGCCAATTTTTCAGTCACGATTCACCGTCGAGGGCTATACACTGTTTTCCCGTGCGCATCTGCTCGACTTCGCCAATTTGCTGATACTACTCTGCCCCTGGGCGCTTGTGGCCCTGGCGCTTTTCTTATCAAAGCAAAGAAAAGCTCTCTTCGCGGAAGGCCATTCGCAAATTGTTCGATTCCTCGTGATACTGAGCGTCTCGACGGTGGCTGCGGTGTTTATCTTTGATCCAAAGATCGGCATGCCGCGCGATTGGGACTTATTTTCATTTGCCGCAATTCCTGTTACTGTTCTCTTCTATTTCATACTTTTGA
>JADFNA010000052.1 GCA_022563625.1 Candidatus Zixiibacteriota bacterium | reverse complement strand
GCGTGAAGACGGCAAGGGGTATTACAAAAACAGGTTCAACGCATCTTTCATCGGATATTTCCCGGCCGATTCACCCTTGATTGCCGGGATTGTGGTACTGAAGCGCCCGGAGCCTGTGCATTACGGCGGGCACACCAGCGCTCCGGCATTTCGCAAGATGGCGGAACGCTATGCGCTGGCGAATCCCGGACGGTTTTCTTCGCTGCATAAGAATCTTGATATCAACGCAGAAGACAGGAGCGCTTTTTCCGAGGCGCCGCGCTTAATCGGATTAACCGTCTGGGCCGCCAGGCAATCATCCACGCGCAAGGGATTTACTCTCAAAGGAATGAATGATGACGGTGATGTGATCTGGCAGTATCCTTCCGCCGGCGAACCGATTCAAGCCGGCGCGTCGATAGTTGCCTTAACTAATTCGATGATCAAGCGGAGCCGCGCGAGTTCCGGCATGTCTGGCTGTGTCGCGCCTGACCTGCTGGGAGTGACTACCCGCCAGGCGTCACTTCTTCTGGCGCAATTACACATACCGTTTGATCTGGACGGGTCGGGGAGAATAATACGTCAGCGGCCGGAAGCCGGGAGTATAATGCAGCGGGGCGAAGTGGCGTACTTGAGTTGCGAGTCGCCGGAGGCAGTACCCTAATGATGCGAACTAAACACAATGCGGGCAGCCAGTGACAGGCAAAGATTTGCAAGAGCGCCAGGCGAACGGAGGGCGCTAAAAACCGCGTGAAACAGTAAATGAAAATAGCAGAGCTTATTCATGCGCTCGAGAAATATACCGTGACCGGAAACGTTGATTGTGACGCAACTGGGATTGAGTATGACTCGCGCAGAGTGTCAGATGGGTCTGTCTTTGTCGCAGTGCCGGGACACAAGGCCGACGGGTATTTGTTTGCAAGACAAGCGCTGTCTAACGGAGCGGTTGCGGTTGTCTCCGAACGTGACAATGATGAGAAACTGGAAACAACCTGGGTAAAGACTCCGAATTGCAGAAAAGCGCTCTCGGATCTGGCGGCAAAGTTTTATAACTATCCCGGCAAGTCGCTGAAAATTTGTGGAATTACCGGGACGAACGGAAAAACAACATCGGCCTATATGCTCAAGCATGTACTTGAATGCCGTGGTAAACGAGTTGGCCTGATTAGCTCACTGGCGTATGACACGGGTGTCGAACAGTTTAAGGCCGAACGAACAACACCGGAATCGCTGGATGTGCAGCGCCTGTTGTTTTTGATGAAGAAGAACAACTGCCAGAATGTCGTGATGGAAGTTTCTTCGCATGCGCTTACCCTGAATCGCATAGAAAACATCAATTTCAGTGTCGGGCTGTTCACAAATATCTCTCGGGACCATTTGGACTTCTATCCGGATATGAAGGCGTATTTTGAAGCCAAGGCGGAATTGCTGGGCAAACTCGACGGACTCTATAAATACGCTGTGATAAATCTTGATGTGCCTGAGTTTCGTGAGCTGTTCGGCCGGGTGAAGTCCGGCCATATCAGTTATTCTTTGAAAGACCCAACCGCAGATGTGTATACTTCCGCCTTTGAAACCACATCTGATTCGACAATTTTTGACCTGGCTACTCCTGTGGGGACACACACCGTCCACCTAAAAGCACTGGGACAGTTTAACATTATGAACGCACTGGGAGTTGTCGGCGCAGCGCTAGCCTCAGGGATAGACCTTGACACCATCATAAAAGGGTTGGAGAGCTGTGAGCCAGTTCCGGGCAGATTTCAGAAAATCGAACAGGGGCAGCCGTTTGTAGTAATTATAGATTTTGCCCACACACCCGATGCGATCGCGCGTGTGATTCAGACTGCGCGTTCGTTGACAGACGAGAAGATTATAGCGCTTTTCGGCTGTGGCGGAGACAGAGACGCCGGCAAGCGGCCATTGATGGGAGAAGCCGCCTGCCAGGCCGACAGGGTGATTGTTACTTCCGATAATCCGCGCAGCGAAGATCCGCTTGACATAATAGAACAAATCAAACCCGGGTTAAGCGGAAAGTACACAATCATTGTGGACCGCGCAGAAGCAGTGCGTGAAGCGCTCCGCAGCGCACAGGAAGGCGATGTGGCGCTGTTGCTCGGTAAAGGGGCGGAAACATTTGAAGAGCGCGGCGGTGAAAAACTGGCATATGATGAGTTGGAAGTAGTATCAGCGGCGCTCACCGAGATGGGATACAGCGCACAGCCGGTCACATGACATCAATAATTGCGCATTGTAAATTGAGTGGACAAGGTGATAAGTTTGGACCTTAAGACAGCGACAGAAATAATCGGCGGAACACTGGTTGGCGATTCGAATCCGGGCGCCGTGTTCAATGGTGTGTCGATTGATTCACGAACGGCCTGCGCAGGAGAATTGTTTTTTGCGATTCGCGGGGCGAATAACGATGGGCACAGGTTTGTCCCTGACGCATTTGCCAGAAATGTCGCGGGCGTTGTGGTCGAGTCCAGCAGAGCAGCCGAGTTTACGGAATTCACGCAGGTCGTTGCTGTCGCGGATACGACACAGGCGCTCAAAGAACTGGCGCGTAAGTATCGAGTCGATGTGGGCGCTGTATATGTTGGGATCACTGGTTCCACCGGTAAGACGACTGTTAAGGAAATGATTCATCATTTGCTTGAAACAGCGCAAAAACGGTCGTATGCGTCACCGGGCAATTTTAATAATTTGTTCGGATTGCCGCTGGCGCTGTTGCGCATGGACCGGTCGGTGGACTTTGGTGTTTTTGAACTAGGCATATCAACGCCGGGAGAAATGGACCAACTGGCGCCAATACTTGAACCGACAGTCGCGGTAATAACAAACATCAGCGCAACGCATTTGGAATTCCTCGGGTCTGTGGATAAAGTGCGCGAAGAGAAACTGAAACTTCTGTCTTTCTTGAGAGCGGGCGGCGCCGCAGTGGCCCCGGCCGATGATCGCGCGCTTATGAATGCGGCCAGAGATTATGGTGTGTCTCTTGTCACTTTCAGCGGGGTCATATACTCCGATGCGGATGTAAAGCCATCATGGGCTGCCATTGACAACTCAAACGGCCAGCCGACGTTCGAATATGATGGGCGCAAAATATGTCTGAAGTTGTTTGGTATGCATCAGGTCGAAAACGCGATGTGTGCGCTTGCCTCCTGCCGGGCTTTGAAGGTCGACGTAGACATTGAATCTCTTGCAACTTTCAGGATGGACCGTGCGGGCTGGCGGGGAGAGATTGAACGCGTTTCCGATATGACGCTTGTCCTGGACTATTATAACGCCGGACCGGCCTCAATGCGCGCAGGACTGGAAACATTCCTGGCGCTTGAACTACCGCAGGGGGCGCACAAGATTGCCGTTCTCGGAGATATGTTAGAACTGGGTGAATCAACACAGCGGGAACACGAAAAGATTGGTGAAGCGCTGGCACGCCATGAAATTGGAAAAAAGAAAAAAGATTCTGCAATGACAGCGCTGCTGACAGTAGGTGAACACGCGGTTCATATTTCCAGCGCGTTTGACAGGGAACGCGACTCTGGCGAAACAACTTTGGTGACACATTGCGCGAATTCCGCTGAAGCAGGGAGGGCGTTGCTGAAGATCGTACGTCCGGGCGATGCGGTGTATTTTAAAGCGTCACGGGGAATAAAACTTGAAGAGACGGTAACTATACTTAAGGGCGGCGCTTTTAAGTTGAACTGACCTACAATCATGCTCTACGAATTACTCTATCCACTGGCGCAAGACGCAACAATCTTTAATCTCCTGCGCTATATTACCTTTCGCACAGCGGGCGCTACGGTGACAGCGATTTTTATATGCCTGATTTTCGGTGGGTTCTTTGTGAACTTGCTCAAGAAGTATCAAATCCGTGAATCGATACGCGAAGAACTTCCAGAGTCACACAAGTCGAAAGCCGGGACGCCAACAATGGGCGGATTGATAATTATTATGGGAATAGTGATTCCCACTCTGCTCTGGGCTGATTTATCAAACTTCTATGTCAACGTAGCGCTCATTGTGACAGTCTGGCTGGGAGCGCTCGGTTTTCTGGACGATTATTTGAAAGTCGTTAAAAAGCGCCCGCGTGGCCTGGTGGGGAGATTTAAACTCGTAGGACAGGTAACTCTGGGGCTGCTGGTTGCGCTGATACTAATTTATGACGCTCCATCGGGGAGCGCTTTTGGTTCAACTGAAATGCCGTTTTTGAAGAACGTGACTATACCTTGGGGAGTGTTTTACATTCCTCTGGTGATACTTGTCATTACCGGTACATCTAATGCAGTGAATCTGACAGACGGCCTGGATGGCCTGGCGATTGGATTGTGCGGGATTTGCTTTTTCGCCTTTGCTGGTTTGGCGTATATCACTGGCCGTCTGGATTATTCTGACTACCTGCAGGTAGAGTATATGGCCGGCTCCGGCGAGCTGACAGTGTTTTGTGGGGCAGCGATTGGCGCGACACTCGGTTTCCTGTGGTTCAACTCCAACCCGGCCGAAGTGTTTATGGGTGACACCGGGGCGCTGGCGCTGGGCGGTATCCTGGGAGTCCTGGCGTTGCTGTTGAAAAAAGAGTTGCTGCTGGTGATTCTCGGCGGTGTGTTTGTCGCTGAAGCGCTCTCGGTAATTCTGCAAGTTGGTTCGTTTAAATTAACAGGTAAGCGGATTTTCAAAATGGCGCCGCTGCATCATCACTTTGAACTTCTCGGCTGGCCGGAGCAGAAAGTCGTTGTGCGGTTTTGGATAATTGGAGCGCTATTTGCGCTTCTGGCGCTGGCTACATTAAAGGTGCGTTAACGGAAACCCTGGCAATTGCCCACAAAATGAAGCAATCAGAGAAACAATTCGAGAAAATATCCGGGCGCAAAATCGGAGCGCTGGGCATGGGGCGCTCCGGTCTGGCCGCAGCGCTATTGGGAAAACGTCTAGGCGCGGAAGTGTTTGTCAGTGACAGTAAATCAACGGAAGACGCAGGCGCTGCGCTGGAGATACTCAAGAGCGCCGGTGTGGAATGCGAAACGGGCGGGCATACGGACAGGATTTTGGAATCAGATTATGTTGTGATTTCTCCGGGAGTATCAGCGGACTCAACCATAGTAGAGAAATTACAGCAGCAGGGAACGCCGGTGTTTTCTGAACTTGAATTTGCTTCGTGGGTCAATCAGGGCAGGATGATCGCAGTCACCGGGTCCAACGGTAAAACGACAACCGCAACGATGATTGATTATATTCTCCGGGCGGAGAATTACAAAACATTCCTGTGCGGCAATGTCGGCCAGCCGTTTTCCGGATGTGCGGCGGACATACCGAGTGACGGGGTCGCAGTGGTGGAAGTCTCCAGCTATCAGCTTGAATTCGTAGACCAGTTTAGGCCGGATGTGGCGCTGATCACCAATGTGACGCCTGATCATCTTGAAAGACATGGATCAATGAAACAATACCGGGAAACGAAACTGCGCATAACTTCGTCACAAACGGAAAAAGATACGCTGGTCCTTAATATAGAAAGCCCGGAACTCGATGCGCGGTCAATTCAAACTCGTGCGCGAACATTGTTTTTCGGAAAAAAAGAAACGCTTTCAACCTGCGGTGTCGGAGAAAGCGGGCAAGCTGTGTTTCTCCGGGAGGGTGTGATCTTCGGAAATTTCGGGCAAACAGAAGTGAAGCTATTTGCGAGAGCTGAACTGCGCGTTCCCGGCGCTCACAATGTGGAAAACGCAATGGCGGCGGCAAGCGCTGCGCTGGCGTTTGGCGTGTCTCCTGACTCTATTCGCAGCGGACTTCTGTCGTTTCCCGGAGTGGAACATCGGCTTGAATTCGTTACTGAAATCGACGGTGTGCGATTGATAAATGATTCCAAAGCGACCAACCTCGATGCGACGATTAGCGCCCTGCAGGCGACCGATGGCGCGGTTGGACTGATTCTCGGCGGCCGCGGAAAAGGCGAGGACTTCGCAGTTCTGGGACAGTCTGTTGCCGGGAAAGTCGGACACATAATGGCGCTGGGCGAAAGCAAGGAACTAATTTTTGAGGCTCTGGGGAAAATTACCCCGGTGGAATTTGCGGATTCGATGACACACGCCCTGTCCCGGCTGCTCGACCTCTCCGGAGCAGGAGAGACAATTCTGCTCTCGCCGGGCTGCGCCAGTTTTGATATGTATCGGAACTTTGAAGAGCGGGGAGCGGCGTTCAAAGAGGCGGCGCACAGTCTTGCAAAGAAAGCGGGCCACAAGAATAAGGCGGGGGCGGTTGAAAACTAAGGCCAGTATAGATTGGACATTGTTGTATGCGACCGCAGCGCTGGCGCTGTTCGGACTAATCATGGTGTATTCTACTTCTTCACTGCTTGCTGAAGAGCGTTTTGGCTCGCATTTATATTTTTTCAAACGCCAACTGATGTGGCTGGCGCTGTCTGCTGTGCTTGTTGCTATAGTAATTCGGGTCGACCTGAAGTGGTTATCCGCCTACAGTCCGATGATTGTGTTCGGTGCGATCGTTGCGCTGGCGCTAGTGTTTATCATGCCCGCACGTAACGGGTCCCAGCGCTGGTTGTTTTTTGGCCCGCTGACCATTCAGCCGTCAGAATTCGCCCGGCTGGCTGTCGTTTACTATCTGGCGTTTTCGTTGTCATTTGCCAATCACGATCTGCGTGATTATCGGCGGCTGCTGGTACCATACCTGCCGATCATCGGGACCATACTGGTGTTGATTCTGCTTGAACCTGACCTTGGCACCGCCCTGACAATGGGTCTGACTGCTCTGGCGCTATTTTTCATGGCCGGGGCGCGGCTGTTTCATTTGATCGCCGGCCTGGCCCCTCTGGCCACAGCGGGAGCGTTTCTTGTGTTTGTGATTGGCTACAAAGCTGACAGAATCAAAACATATCTCGCCGCGCTCTCGGACCCGTTGTCAGGAAGCTATCAGGTCAAACAGGCGATCTTGACTCTGGGAGCGGGTGGAATCGGCGGAGTTGGACTGGGTGACGGCCGTCAGAAACACTTCTTCCTGCCCTATCCGCATACAGATTTTGTGTTCGCGGCGATTGGTGAGGAAGTTGGGTTTATCGGACTGACACTCGCGCTTGCATTGTTCTTGCTAATCTTATATCGCGGATTGAAAATCGCGTCATATCAACCTGACCGTTTTGGATACTTACTGGCTTCGGGTATCACGCTCGGTTTGTTCTTTAACATTGCAATAAATATCGGAGTGGTGACCTCGCTGTTGCCGACCACCGGGCTTCCTTTGCCGCTTCTGTCATATGGCGGCTCGTCACTGTTGGTGACGCTGTTGTCGATTGGAGCGCTTTTGAATCTTTCGCGCCGCCGTGACGGGTGGACTGCATGAGTGAGGTCCGAATGATATTCGCAGGCGGAGGGACCGGCGGACATCTCTATCCGGCGCTGGCGATTGCACGGGCGTTGGAGAAGACATTGGCGCCGCGAGTGTGCAATATTCGTTTTGTCGGATCGCGGCGTGGAATAGAGTTCCGGCAGCGCGATACTCTGGGTTATCCTCTGGAGCTTATGAATATTCGCGGCCTGCCGCGAAAACTGAGCTTGAAAAGCGCGCTGTTCCCATTCTTACTGCTCGGCGCCATGATTAAGTGCAACAGCCTGCTCAGTTCATTCCAGCCACATTTGGTAGTCGGCACCGGCGGATATGTTTCCGGACCGATTGTCCGGCGCGCAGCGGCGCGCGGTATCCTGACAGCAGTGCAGGAGCAAAACTCTTATCCGGGATTGACGACACGCCATCTGGCCGCGAAAGTTGATCGTGTTTACCTCGGATTCGCTGAAGCGATAAAACATTTGCCCGAGAAAGCGCCGGTCATGACCACCGGCAATCCGATTCGGGCTGAAATTGGCGCGGTTGACCGCCTGTCTGCTTGCGCGGCGTTCAATCTGGATCCCCAAAAGAAAACCATTCTTGCGCTCGGCGGCAGCCAGGGGGCGCAGTCAATTAATCGCGCCATCAGCAATGGACTTTGTGACATGCCGGAGTCGGCCCAGTTGTTATGGCAAACCGGAGCGCTCGAATACGAAGAACTTGCGGGCAAACATGGAGGCCAGGGGAATGTGCGCTTGTTCGCATTCACCGAGAAGATTGCCGAAGCATACGCCGCCGCTGATCTGGCGATTAGCCGGGCCGGGGCGTTAACGGTCGCCGAGTTGAAAGCCTCCCTAACGCCGGCGCTGCTGATACCATATCCGCATGCAACAGCAGACCATCAGATGAAAAATGCCCGCGCAGTTGAAGATAAGGGCGCTGCGATTGTTATTGAGGACGAACAACTTGCAGGCGCCAGGATTATCAAACGGGCAAACGATATCCTCTCAGGCGCTGAGCGTCAAACCATGGTAAAAGCGCTTGAACTGTGGAACAAAGAATTACCCGGCCGCGCCACCGATGTGATTGCAGCCGATCTCGTTCGGCTCTTAGAGGAAAAGGGCGTACTTTCATGACAGCGCCGTTGGAGAAAGCGCAGGCTAAACCCGGTGTTGGATTTCGGAGAAAAGATATGATATTTGGCCGCTACAGACGGCTGCATTTTGTGGGAATCGGCGGCGCCGGAATGTCCGGTATGGCTGAAATTCTTGCCGACCTCGGTTACCATATCAGCGGTTCAGACAACAACCCGACAGAAGTGACTGAGCGCTTGCAGAAACGTGGAATCAATATTACCAGCGCTCATGGCGCTGAGAACGTTGCTGACGCTCATTTAGTAGTGATT
>JADFNA010000482.1 GCA_022563625.1 Candidatus Zixiibacteriota bacterium | reverse complement strand
TCACTAATCCGTGCGGGAGCCAAGAACTATAACGGCGTGGCGGTCCTCACCTCGCCGGACAGTTACAGCGCTGTTCTGGCCGAGTTGAAAACAAATGATGGCGGCCTGTCACTGGCGACACGCAAGCGCCTGGCCGCCGTGGCGTTCGAATTAACATTCACCTATGACCGTCACATCTCTGAGTATTTTGCAAGTGAACGAGGCGCTGGAGTTCCGCAGGCGACAGGGACTGACAGCGGCGAATCGCTGGAGCTTTCGTTCACGGCCAAATCCAGCCTGCGCTATGGCGAAAACCCGCATCAATCCGCCCGTTTCTATCAGAACACAGATTTTGCGGGCGCTTCGCTGGCCGATGCCGAGATTCTGGGAGGCAAGGAGCTTTCGTATAACAATATCGCAGACCTGGATTCCGCTCTCGAAGAATTGCTCGATTTTGAACGTCCCTTCGCCTGTATCTTGAAACACGCTAATCCCTGTGGCGCGGCTGAGGCCGACACGCTCAGCCGGGCCTACGAGCTGGCCCTGGCGACTGATCCGCTTTCGGCGTTTGGCTCGATTATCGGATTAAACAAGATAGTAGATCTCGCTGCGGCCGAAAAACTGAATGAGACCCAGTTTGTTGAATGTATTCTGGCGCCGGGATATGATGAGGATGCGCTGGCTCTGCTGAAAAAGAAAAAGAACCGCAGGATTCTGGCGCTGCCGGGTATCAGCGGCGGCCGCCCCTCCGCTGAAATGTACGGTAAGTTCGTGCGCGGCGGTCTGCTCTGGCAAAGCTCCGATGATAAGGTTATCACTGAAAATGAGCTTAGCACCGCGACAAAGAAACAGCCGACCGCCGAGCAAATCCGCACATTGCTGTTCGCCTGGAAAATTGTTAAGCACACCAAGTCGAATGCTATCGTGATCGCCAAAGACTGCGCTACGGTCGGGATCGGGATGGGCCAGACCTCGCGCGTTGACGCATCAGTTCAGGCAGTCAAACGGGCCGGGGGGCGCGCAGAAGGCGCGTGTTTGGCCTCTGATGCGTTTTTCCCCATGCCCGATGGACTCGAAGTCGCCGCCCGGGCCGGTGTCAGCGCATTTATTCAGCCGGGCGGGTCCAAGAAAGACCCGGATGTTATCGCCGCCGCCGACAAAGCGGGCGTTGTGATGGTGTTTACCGGGACGCGCAGTTTCCGCCACTAGCGCCTTTATCTAACCCTCGACGCACGTAGGGCGTGATGATTTTGTCCAAATGAGACGTAGGTCGGCGTTCCGAACGAGCGCAAGCGAGAGAGAAACCCGACAGGCCCACTAACCCCTTAGTTCATATTCTGATCGGAGTTGTAAACAGTTTCAAAATGCAGTGTTGAGGCCCTCTGTGCGCAGCGTTTGTATTTTTGCACATGGGATTTCCGCGCAAAAGATCGAAAAAATCCCGCTTGCATCAAACTCCACAAGCGTGTAAATTATGGCTGTCGGTGACGCAAGAGCGATGACTCAAGTGCGATGACTCAAGAGCGCGGCGCCGACCCTTGCAACATGGATGAACGTCTTCTCGATATCGTAGTGTTTATGGTGGCCCGGTTGCGTGATGAGCGCTCCCGGGCGAAACCGTTCCGCAAGCTCGCTAACGACTTGCAGACCATGGGCTTCAGTGAACACGAAATAAGCTCCGCCTATAGCTGGATGTTTGACCGCTGGGGTGGAAAACAGGACAGCCTTGTCCCTGATATGCCGGTGGGCGTCAGGCGTTCGGGAGGCCCACACAGCTCCCGGAGAGTCCCATCATTGCGCGTGCTGGCGCCGAGGGAACAGATGGCGCTCTCAGCAGAGGCGACCGGCTATCTTTTCCGGCTGGTTGAGCTGGGAATATTGAAAACCACTGATTTTGAGGAAATCGTCGAAGCCTGTGTGCAATCCGGCCGCAATGGCGTTACTATCGACGAAATGAAAGTAATAGTTTCCGGCGCTCTTTTCTCGGCTCACTATCCTGTTGGCGCAAATCCCCGGGATTTCCCTGTAAGTCATGACGAATCCTGGCGGGTTAACTAAAGAGCGCCGCGTGGATTCGTTCTATGACATTATCTGAACAAATAGACCAACCCACATTTCTTGACGGCGTCCATATCGCGCTGGGAATTTCGGGCGGCATTGCCGCTTACAAATCTCCACTGCTTATTCGCCTGTTGAAAAAGGCC
>JADFNA010000051.1 GCA_022563625.1 Candidatus Zixiibacteriota bacterium | reverse complement strand
GCATTGCCGCTGGTCGGTGTTGCGCTGAAATCAGCCGCAGGCGCAGGCGGGGCGGTGACGGTGATGAATCCGACTTTTGTGTTAGTGTTCGAACCCTGGGCGTTGGTGGCGGTCAGCGCCACAGTGAATGTTCCGGCCGCGCTGTATGTATGAGAAGGGTTCTGAAGCGTCGACGTTGCGCCGTCTCCGAACGTCCATGCCCAGGATGTCGGTGTTCCGGTGGACAGGTCGGTGAAGCTGACTGCCAGCGGAGAATTGCCGGAGGTCGGTGACGCGCTGAAGTCAGCCACAGGGGCAACCGGGCCGGTGTTTACTGCGTTAAAGGCATTCACTCTTCCGGCGCCCATTAGTCCGACATGCGCGGGATTGAGAAAGGCGTCGATATTGTCAGCCGAGCTGAACAATTGGGCTTGCACCTGGGCGGCGGTCCAGGTCGGGTTTTGTGACCAGATCAATGATGCGACACCCGCCGCCAACGGGGTGGCCATCGATGTGCCGCTGATGAAAGCGACGAAGTCACTGGCCGGAACGTTGTGATCGTGGTAAGTTGACAGGATGTTTGTTCCGGGCGCAGAGATATCCACCCACGAGCCGAAAGTCGAAAAGTTTGCTTTGCGGTCGACTGTGTCTGTCGCCGCGACAGCGATGACATCGGCGCGGGCCGTCAAGAAATCAGTGTTCTGTGTGCCGTCGTTTCCAGCCGCTTTGAAAAACAACCCGCCCGATGCCACGAAAAAGTCAAGGGCGGCGCTGATGCCGCCGGAGTTCGAAGAGCCCCAACTGGCGTTCGCGATATGGGCCCCCTGGTTGGCAGCATAGACAAGCGCCTGTGCGGCGAAATCCATGCGTACAAATCCGGCTTCCTGTCCAAAACTGTTGGCTGACCATCCGATGCGCAGGGCCATAATCCTGACGCCGTTGCCCGTAACCGGAAGAACGCCGGCATTGAAACCACCGGCCACCCCGGACACTCCAAAACCATCATTGGTCCCGGCGGCGACTATTCCAGCCAGATGGGTGCCATGGCCATTGAAGTCGCGCGGATCATTATCCGCTGTCGCGCAGTCCTCACCCGGCCAGCAGCCTGTCAGTCCTGTGACAAAATCCCAGCCGATTTGATCGTCAATGAAACCATTGCCGTCGTCATCGACTCCAGCGACCCCGTTCAATTCGGCGGTATTTATCCACATGTTGCCGCGTGAAGCGCCAGGTGTTGCAAACGACGCATTTGCGCCGCCAAGGTCTTTGTGAAAATAGCGCACACCCGTGTCCAGGATTGCGACAATAATGTCGGAATTCCCGGTCTGGATGTTCCAGGCCTCGGGTGCGTCGACATCATGATCGTCCAGCCGGTCGAGATGCCACTGCTGATTGAAGAACGGATCATTAGGAACAATGTTTACCGAATGCACGCCGATAGGTTCGGCCGACTCGACATTCGGGTTGGCCCGATAGGCGGCAAGAACTTCATCGAGACCCAGCGCAGCATCGAATTTTACCAGATAATGCCGTGAGAGATCGTAAACACGTCCTTTGATTGTCCGGGGTTTGGCGCCCTGAAATTCTTGGCGGATGGCCGTGACTTCGAACTTTTCGGCGATTGCGTCAAGGGATTGTATGCTGAGCGAGATATGTTTCGCTCGGAGTTTTGCTTTCGGCAAAATCTTTTCGCCGGGCATTTTGAATTGGACAATAATTTCACCGGGAACATAGCCGACAAGAGAAGGGCTGTCCGGGCGATCAACCTTAATCAATCCGGGCTGTTCCACCGCAAGGGAGGTGGAAGCGAAGCAAAGCATAATTAGGGTCAGGAGTGTTCTGGTTTTCATCTCTGTTTCCATTCTAATTGGTAGTTGTCAGGTTGGGCGGGCGAGAATGTTGCCAGGGCCGATCTGGCGCCCCTCAGGATTGAATCGAAAGCCGCTCTCAAGTATTGTTCAAGGCTCCTTACTTTCAGCTACATTTTTACAGGTTGTCGAATTCCATGCTAAATGTCTGGTTTTTCACTGCAGATTTCACCGCAGATAAGATGCGCTTTTCACGCTATGGTGTCAACAGTAATTATGCGCCTGAAAAAAACCCGAATATTGGCGCTCTGCGCCCTGGGAAAGTCGAATCCATCCAAACGTTCGCCTCGGATCCGTCCACTTGAGGGCGTATTGATAAAGTCGAATTACAGCCTTTGCGAGTCCTTCACTCCCATGCGCTTCGTAGCAAAGAGATTGCCACGTCGTCCGCCCAGGCGGACTCCTCGCAAAGACAATCAGGAGTTTATCAACAGGTCCCGAAAGAGCGTGGCTTAGGAAAGCCGCTACTTCAACAACAGCGCCTTTTTCGTGATCTTTGTCCGGCCGGATTTTAGTTGGTAGAAATATATACCCGACGCCACATCCGAGGCGTCCCAGGTTACCGTGTGATTACCGGCGGGAAGTTCGGCGCTGACTAGAGTGGTGACACGCTGGCCAAGCAGATTGTAAACGGCCAGGGTAACCTGCGCCTTTCGCGGGACCGTGTAGTTGATTGTCGTGGCCGGGTTGAACGGGTTTGGATAGTTCTGCGAGAGTGTGAATACTTTTGGCAGAAGAGCGCTTTCTGTATCATCGCCGACATCAGTTTGAATATCACCTAACAGAGCGCGGAAGAATCTGTCTGCTTGGTCCGGGGTGAATTCATACGGGCTGAAAAAGAAGGCGTATGCGGTGTGGGATTCGGGAGTGTATTTTATCCCGACCGCACCACCGTGTAGCTGCGAAACCGGGTCGCGTCCGCTTACATAGGAATACAACAGTTCTGTGTTTTCGGCGCCGGGAAACATGATTCCCTTAAATGGCAGCGGGCCGACATTAAGATAATCCAGTGTATAGAATCCTGCATGATGATAGCTGAGTTCCGGGAATTGGGTCTGTGCATCCGGCGCTGCGCCGACTGGATGAAAGTAGTGGAAGAGCGTGTCATCGGAGAAGCCGGGGTTGTTGGCCCCGTATGAAATCAGGAGCGTAGAATCAATTCCGAAGAGCGACGTCGTGCGGGTCGAGTCAAATGACTTGCCCAGCAGGCGCGGGCGCGAGACTGACAGTCCGAATGTGGTTCCGCTTCCCAGATAAACCATTGTTCCTCCGGCGCGCCCGTAGTCCAGCGCCCAGAGTTCG
Organism: Candidatus Zixiibacteriota bacterium; assembly: GCA_022563625.1. Lineage (GTDB taxonomy): Bacteria > Zixibacteria > MSB-5A5 > GN15 > JACZUZ01 > JADFNA01. The sequence continues at coordinate 5,584 of JADFNA010000051.1, read as the reverse complement.
GATTCAATGGTCCGGCTTCCAATTACGGCAGAACTTAATCCAGAACCGTCGATGATCAGGTATTCAAATCCACCGACCTGGCTGAATGCAAGCGGGGCGAGTGGAGTTCCGGATTCTCTCCGATACAAGAATTCAGGCTGGTATGAGGAAAGCGCGTTTTCATAGAATGTCACTACCGAATCCCAGCGAGTGAGCCAGATGGTCCCGGCGCTGTCACCCAGAAGAACCGCAACCTTTTTGCGTGTTTGCGTCCCGGTATAAATTGTCAGCGGCTCTGTCGCTTTTGATTCGTTGCCGGCAGAATCTACGACTGTCACCTGGTAATGGAACTTTGCGGCCGTGTCAATTATCTCGCTGAATGATTGTTGACTGGCCGGGATTGTCGCATAGGGTGTTGGCCGATAGGCGCAGATGAATGTATCCGGAGATTGGGCGATTTTCAGTTCACAGGCGAGGTCACGCGCGGGACACGCTACGAGTGAATACAGAACGCGCGCAGGCAGGTATGTCGTTGAGTCTTCATCTGTGAAACGATAAATATTGTAGAACTGCGCATCATCACTGTTTTTTGTCCAACTGAGAAGAACTGAACCGGGCTGGCTGAGATAATGATTTGTTTTTTGCGACTGGTTGGCGAACATGTCATCGAGTGTGACAGGAAACGGCCCGCCGTATTTGAACAGCGCCGGTACGGAGACCCGGGCGCCGGCCGGCATGCTCAGCGCAACACCGACAGCATACCAGGCGCCATCGGCCAGATCATCCAGTGTGAAATGATCAACGGTAATCGGTCCGGTATTAACTATGTCAGCGGAAGTAAAGGCAGGAGTATCTGTTGGCGCCACGCCGCACAGGATGAGGCTATTCGGTATTTTTGTGACATACACGTCATAACCGATGACATTTATATTCTCGGAGTACAGCCAGTTGATTGTCGGGGATTGTTTTCGCGGATCATCAATGACAACCGTCGGGGGAGGAGTGGAGACTGTTGCGTTATAACCGGATTGGTACAGGCTGTCTGCTGCGTTCAAATTGTTAATAAGATCAGAAAAATCCAGAGTGTTTGTAAACACTTCCGGCTCAAACGGGTCGAACAGAGTAAAGAACGCTTTGGGGTCTTGATGTACATCATGCCCGGCCGCCAGGGCCACGACAACTTTGAGCGTCTCGCCCGGAGCGAGGTCAACCCCGCCTTGTGAGAGCAGGAAACGAGTATCGATTCCATCGGCAAATCCGGTCGCGCCCGGTGAAATTGGCGACAGCCATCCCTCAACTGTATGATTAAGCGCAGATTCTATCTGGTCGTAATCGCGCTCATCGTGGGAGAGTATGTAGTATTTGTTAGCGTCACCTTCCGGCGTCCCCAATACTTCGCCTCCCAACCACCCCCTGAAAACCCTATACGGATCTTCAATTGTCCCCGCCAGGCGCGGCCCCCAGTCAAGGGCGGTGTCCCCATTGCTCTTCCACCAGTTAAAGTTTACGGGGCGCCCCGAGGGTACGGGGGGCGGGTCGAAGTCAAGGAATTTCGCTCCTATCGCTCCGCGTTGTGAGGTCGAATCCCAGTTGGTAGTACCAAGGTTGGTGTGGCCGTCATTATCCGCAACCCAGGCGATTTCATGTTCTGACATAAATCCGGTGTAATCATCTGTGAAGCCTATGAACTTTCCATCATCGAACCACACGTCCGACTCGAGATAAAGTCCGAACCACATCTGTTGAATAGTATCTGGCCCGAAGTTCTCGACCAGGTATTCGATAATGATGAAGTCATCAAATGCCGGGTCTATCCAGTGACGGCTGGTCTGGGTGATGCGAAGATTCAGCGGCCGATGAGGGCCGTCGATAGGATCGGGAAAGCGGGGATCGATAAGCGTGTCGGTGTATTTGGCCCTGAAGTTAATATCAGCGGGCCCCGTAACCTGAACAACATTTGGACTCTCCGGTGATGCAATAAATTCCCGTACGAATTGCCAACCATCATGGCTGACGGACACCAGCGTGTCATCATTGACAATTCCGCCGATCCATATGCTACCGGCGAAGAGATATTCTATGTGTGACCCGGGAGGAAATTCAAAACCGGGAACACCCGGTGGGACAGTGCGAGGTGTGAATCCTCGCCCGATTGTTCCGCGGTTCGTTACACTGGTGGTGATCGCGCCGTTCCGATGGACCGCCCAGGAACCATCTATCGGCCCCGAGCTGGAAGCGGGTAGTAACGGACGCGCGGCTCCGGATTCGATCAACAACGGCGCGGTCAATATGGCGCAAAGCGCTAAACGAGCGATACATCTCGAAAACAGCGAATCAAGGAAACCTTCGCGTGAAGATATGCAGTCTAAATTGGTCAAGTCCGATCCTCCTTATCAAGGATGGCGGATACGCGGGATTAGTCCGGGAGAGAGGGACAGAGAGACACTCACATCCTGCGCTCTTACCGGTAAAGCTAGTTGATACAAAACAGGCTGTCAATCGTAGATTTGTACGAATGACAGCCTGCTTTGCCAGCTTGTGATTGAAGCCCGTTTACTTGATCAGCAGGGCTTTGCGGGAGATGCGCGTTTCGCCGGCTTTGAGCTGGTAGAAGTAAATCCCTGACGCCACATCAGAGGCGTCCCATTGCACCGTGTAATCTCCGGAGCTCTTTTCCTCATTGACCAGAGTAGCGACGCGCTGTCCCAGCACATTAAAGACCCGCAATGTCACCAGCGCTTTTTTCGGCACGGAGTAACTGATAGTGGTCGTGGGATTAAACGGATTGGGATAATTCTGTCCCAGGGCGAATGTCTTGGGCAATATCTCCGATCGCGGATCATCATCGACGTCGGTTGGAAAGTCACCCAGTATCTTTGTAAAAAACGCTTCAGCTTGCTCCGGCGGCCATTCCCAGGGACTCATCAGGAAGGTGTAGGCGGTATGTGTCGGCGCGTTGAACTTGAAACCCGCTACCTGTCCGTCCAGAATTGATGCGGGATTTCTTCCACTGCGATAGGTGTAGATGATCTCGGTGTTTTCGGCTTGCGGATAGACGATGCCTTTGAGCGCCACTGGGCCGTCATTGAAATAGTCACAGCAAACAGTAGGGTTAGGGCCGGAGCGATAGAAATCAATTTTGTGATAGTCAAGATCAGGAAACTCCGAGCCGTCGTTTGCATTCGCGCCGACCGGGTCAAAATAATGAAAGAGCGAATCGTCCGAATTGACGGGATTATGAACACCCTCGGAAATTATGAGTGTCGAGTCAATTCCGAAAAACCGTGACGCGACCATATTATTTTCAAATGCCCTGGGTGTCAGTTGTGCGTTTGCAGAGCGGAAGCCAAAATTGACGCCGTTGCCGACATATATAAGGGAGCCGCCCGAGCGTATATAATCAAGCAGCCAATCATAATCTGGATGTTCGGGCGTAGCGTTTGGACTAAAGAGGTCGACACGGTCTGATCCGTCAAGAATTATCGCATCATACTTGCCGACCTGTGAGTATTTTGGCGGCCATCCCAGCGATGAGAGACGGCGGCGTTTTTGGTAGAGAATCTCCGGCTGGTAAGGCGCCAGCGTCCGTTGATAAAACGCCTCGAGCGAATCCATTTCCGCCCAGACACCTCCGATGCTGTCAAAAATCACCACTGCGGCTTTGATTGTCTGTGAAGGCCGGGTGTATACAGTCAGCAGCGGCGCGGGTGATGATTCGCTTCCCATCGTGTCCACGGCTGTTAGCAGATACAGGTATTTGCTCGCGGTGTCAGCAGGTTGAACGTATTCGCTCTGTGTTCCGGCGAGCGTAGTGAAAACCGGGGCCACAAACTTGCATCCCAGATTTGAACCGCTGCCCGGGGCCACACACTCAACATAGGCCTCGAAACCGGTCACGCTGCAACCGGGCAATTCTTCAACTTTATAGGGTACGAAGTCCATGATGACTGTGTCTTTCGCAAACCTATAAATGCGATATTCCGCAATGTCACCATCAATCACGTCCCAGGAGAAACGTGTCTCTGAACCGGTACTGACGAAGAAATCGGCGATCTGTTCAGTGTTTTGAAAAATCAACGGAGACCAGGTCGGCGGATGTGGTATACCGGCCCGGAAGCTGCGCGCCCGGGAAATTAGCGGCCCGTCGGGAGGAGTGGGCAAAATCGCGACACCGACGGCATAGAAAGTGCCGTCTTCCAGGGCAGGCAGGGCAAATGTATTTCCCGCAATCGGGACTGAGTTTATTCTGTGTCCGGGCAAAAACGACGGCTCCTGCAATGGTGTTACGCCGCATCGGATCTGCGCTTCAGGAATCTTCTGCAAATAAACGTCATAGCCGGTAACCAGCGGGCTTTGACTCTGCAGCCAGATCACGTCAGTCAGCAAAGACAGCGAATCGGTAAGCGCCGGCTGTGGCGGGGCGTCGCAGATGTCGCCGATCCCGTTGCCGTCAGTGTCAATCTGGAGCGGATTGGCGATTGTAACACAATTGTCACAAAAGTCAGTGGTCCCATCTGCGTCGCTGTCCACGCCCCGCGGGATAGTTGTGTCCACCAACACCTTGAAGACGAATAGCTTGCCGTCTGTATTGGCCGCTAGGACAGTGGAATCAGGAAAGAAAGGAAACACTCCCCAGCAGCCGCTGAAAGAAATATGTTCACTCTGCGGCCAGGTGTCATGAAAGGCAACTTCCTCTATGCAGCCGGGGTTGGAAATGTCCAGCATGATTATTCCGGATTCATAATGGGACAGATACACAAAACCGTCTTTGACATGAGCGTTATGCGCTAGGCGGCTTCCACCAAGATATTCGCTTTCCAGTCTGATGTTCTGCGGGTCTTCGATATTCCAGACTTTGACCGTTATGAAGGGCGTTTCCTGTGTCGTGACAACCCGTTTGCCGTCCTCTGTGGGCCAGATGTTGTGTGCAACAGTACCGGGTTCGTCTCCCCAGTTACTTATGATCTGGGGGTTGGACTTGTCCGAAAAGTCTATGATGAAAAACTGATTCCCGCCTGTAGCGAGATAAAGCGTGTCATTGTTGGCGTAAGCATCATGTGAGCCGTTGAAGGAAAACACATGCTGAGGGTTAGCGGGATCTGAAAGATCAAAAACAGAGGAGCCATTACCCGAAATTGTATACAAGAACCCTTTCACCGAATCAATTGTCAGGTTATGGGCGGTCATGCTCGCCAGGCCGTTTGTCGGAACAGTCCTGACAAGATGCGCCGAATCGGGCAGAAATGACAGGTCAATCACCATCAGCCCGTTGCCGCATTCTGATACGGAATAACAATAGTCTCCCATAGTCGCCATGTCCTGCCAGAGACAGGGAGCGCCGGGGCCGACAACAGTGTTGACTTTTTGTCCTGTCGTCAGATTGACGAACGCAACGCCTTCATTGACACCCATGATGCCATATTTCTGTCCGTCCGGGGCGACATACCCCCAGCAATCATTGCCAAAAAACGGGGTGTATTGGAAAGTCCGGATGCTGTCGAGTGAGAAACGGCCGGTTGGGGCGGCGTATGGGCGGCTCAGATTTGGCTCAATCGGCGCCGATTGATCTCCAAACCCCTCGAGCGCGGCGCCTTTCGCCTCCTCG
>JADFNA010000481.1 GCA_022563625.1 Candidatus Zixiibacteriota bacterium | reverse complement strand
CCACATCAGGCCCGGAAATTATTAAGTCGGAAAGTCCGTCCCCATTGAGATCACCGGCAACGGTTTGGAAACCCCAATGGTCAAAACTCTCCGCGCCCAGAATTGACTTGGCGCACAGAGCATGATTGAGCAGGTCATAATCAGCCAGAGTCAATGGACCCGCTTCAAGGGATGGTGATGTATTTGTCCCGCTCTGCGAGACGGTGATGTTGCGTCTATCGCTGGTAGTTGCGCTCATCGCTTGAGCGGCTGAGGCTGGCCGTGAGGGCGCGCCAGCGACAGAAAACGCAACTTGACTAAATACAGCGAAAAAGACGGAGGCCAATAAGAGGGGTCGAATCCCTCCATCCAGTTGCTTCATGAGTTCCTCAATAGGTGGGTGCAGGCACGCAGACGACCGCTGTGAAACAAATTACATTCGTTTACGAGATTGTCAAGGAAGTCCTTGTGTGAAATAGTCCCGGGAACACACTTTTTTGCCGGCCGTTTTGAACCCAAACTCAAAATCTCCGGTGAGATATGACTATTATTGAGCGTATTTTCAGTCCCATACGTCGGCCGATCGCAGCTCTTGAATACTCCAAGCGCCATGAGTTTTGTCCATGTATTCGTTTCGTGTTCGCGCCCTTCGAGCGCCACGCGGTGAACTAACCTGCTCTCCCGTAGTAATATCGGCGATCAATTCAGCCTCTGAAGCTCCTTGCGCTCGCCGATCGGCTAGACTTCCGCTGAATACTCGCGGCCCCTGAACCGATACTGAAAGAAGCCAGGTGCGTGTCGCTCTCACTCAAGAACACTCAATGTCAAAGAAACTTCTGAAACACTCGGCCTCCAAACTGGTCTCCCGGCTTTCGTTAATAATCCTGGCCCAGACTCTCGTGACTTTCGTGGGAATCTGGCTCCTGTTCTTTTTCCCGGGGATCGGGGCGAATGAAGAGGACCTGCTCGAGCGGGAAACCCGCATGGAACAAATCGCCCGGAGGGCTGGGAGGGCCGCCGCTCAGCGAGACAACCCCGACAGCAGTCCCGGCCAAACCGAGCAGGCCAGCGCAGAGATCAAGAAACTGTTTTTAGAAACTCAGAATCAATTTGACGGTGTCAGCCGGCAGGTGGTATATCGAGTCTCCGACCGGGACCTTCCGGGTATCGTGACAGTCATTGCGGAGTGGGTCGATGACCTGGAGACCGGGATGCGAATCAGCAAAGATTCACGAGCAGCCGAGGCATTATTTGTCCGTTCCATGCGCGCCACCCATCACGGGCGTTCACTGCGGGTGGCGAGTGAGTTGAACCGGGTGACCTGGTATGCGGTGTGGGTCGATGACTCCGAACCGGCCATGGGCGCTGAATATGTTTATCAAATCTCGTTCTCGACTGATCCGCCAATTCTCGGGGGCTGGCGTTTTATGAATGCGCTTGCTACTTTTTTCCTTGTATCTGTGTTGATTTCCCTGATGATGGCGCTGGTCTTACAAAAAAATCTTTCACGCCCGCTCAAGGCGCTCGGCGGGGCGTTCGAACGGCTGGCCGAAGATAATTTCAACAGCCGCGCGGCGGTTTGCATTGATACACATAGTTCCGGGGCATTGGAGGAATTGACTTCCGCATTCAATCAGATGTCTTCCCAGCTTCACCAGAAACGCGCAGAACTGATTGATTCCGATTTTCGTCTTCGTGAAACAAACGCCGAACTCAGCAAATCCAAAAACTTTCTGGAAACAATCCTGGAATCATCGCCCTACGCTGTAATTGTCAGTGATCTGCGGGGAGAAATCGTTCTTTTCAACCGTGCCGGGCGCGGAGAATTCGGGTTCGAAGACGAGGAGGACATTCCGGCGCAACTTGAGGAGCTATTTGTCCCCAGCGACAGTTGCCAGCGGCCGCGTGAATTCGATCTGTCAGCGGGCAATCACTCTGAGCGTGTTTGTGTGCGGCCGGACGGTTCGCATTTTCCGGCATTGGTTATCACCGCGCCGTTGAAGTCATCCGGCGGCGCGACCAATGGCTATCTGTATTTCGTACGTGACATCAGTGAAAGCGAAAATTTCAAGGACATGATGATGCGGCTGGACCATCTTTCGATCCGTGGCGAGATGGCCGGTGATATCGCCCACGAGATAAATAATTTCCTGGCCGTGATACAGGGCAGCGCCGAATTACTTCCCATGCTGATTGAAAAAGGGAGCCAG
>JADFNA010000480.1 GCA_022563625.1 Candidatus Zixiibacteriota bacterium | reverse complement strand
CTCTTCGGTTTCCTTATTGGAGCTGCATCTGGAGTCTTTCCTGCAATGGGCGCCAGCAAAACAAATGTGGTTGATGCTTTAAGATACGAATAATTTAAATTATAAAAAAATTTAAAAACTGATTTTTCTTTCAATAATCTTAAAAGAGGAAAAATGACCAAAAAATGTATTTACTGCAGTATTGGAATTCCCCACGAAAGTGTTATAGATTTTTGTGAAAGATGTGGTAAGAATGTTTGGGGCGATAAAATGTTTAACGCGATTGTTGAAAATATGGAAAATGCCCGGGAAAATGGAGACCTCCATCTCCCTGGTTCTGAAGATTCTCCTTCGACAAAACAGGAAAATAGCGATATTATGCCCATTATGAAAAAACCCATTGCGAAGAAAACCATCGCGAAAAAAACTGCGCGGCGCACGTCTCAGAGTAAACCTGCCGTTAATCGGGTGGTGGTCAAATCAGCCACCGCCAGCAAAACTGATAAGACCTCCGCCAGCGCAAATAAAACAGTGACTGAGAAGGCCGTTTCGGGGTCCTTGGGCGTTGACCTGACAATTGACGCCGCCAGGACAATTCAGGAACTTTCCGACGCATTGAGGAAATTCAAAGAAGTCTCCGGCTTCAACGGCTATATAATTGGCCTGACCGGCGGTGTTGATTCGGCCGTTGCTGCGGCAATCGCGGTCAAGGCGGTGGGCAAAGAAAATGTACACCCCTACTGTCTGCCATACAAGACCACTCTGCACACAACCATTGATGCGCGGCTGGTCGCCAGATGGCTGGATCTGCATTTGACCGAAATTGAAATTACACGGATGATTCAAACTTATTACGCCGACGCCAAATCTGTCAATCCGGTCCGCTCGGGCAACAAAATGGCCCGCGAGCGAATGTCCATACTGTTTGACCAGGCCTTTGAGAAACGGCTGCTGGTATTGGGATTCATCAACCGCACCGAGCTTGCGCTGGGGTACTTCACCTGGTTTGGCGATGGCGGCTGTTCAATAGATGTTCTCGGCCAACTGTACAAGACCCAGGTGCGGAGCCTGGCGGTTGAACTGGGGGCGCCCGAAGAAATTCAACGAAAGGCTCCCTCGGCTGATCTCTGGCCTGACCAGACGGACGAAGAGGAGCTGGGACTTTCGTATGAGGAGGTTGATCAGTTCTTTGCATTGACACTGGACAGGAAAATAACAAGCCGTTCGGCGCTTATCAAAGCCGGTTTTTCACATGAGTTCATTGATCGCACGCTGGCGCTGACAAACCGCTATTCATTCAAGCGTAAATGCCCCACTGTTCCGGCGCTGGGTCTGTCGGACATTCCGGACAAGCTTGTACTGAAGAAGTAGTATCCCCCCGTAACATGAATGACTCTTCCGCCGCCGGGGCGTCTGGAACACTCTACCTGGTTCCCACCCCGATCGGCAATCTTGAGGATATCACCGGGCGCGCACGGCGCATATTGGAAGCAGTTTATGTTGTCGCTTGCGAGGACAGTCGTGTCACCGGCAGGTTGCTTTCACATCTGGCCATTCACGCGCGTCTAATTAGCTATCACGATTACAACGAGCGGCGCCAGTCGGCCAGTTTGCTGGCATTCTTGAAATCCGGCAAAGACGTGGCTGTGGTTACTGACGCCGGTTCCCCGGGAATCTCGGACCCGGCCTATCGTATTATTTGCGCCGCGATTGAAGCCTCCATTCGTATCGTCCCCTTACCGGGTCCAACATCAATTATTCCGGCCCTGACCGCCTCCGGATTGCCCCTTGACAGGTTCTTCTTTGAGGGATTCGCGCCCAAAACGGCCGCCTCACGCCAGAAGCGCTTCAAAGAACTTGAACCATTCAGACACACGCTGGTTTTTTTGGAATCGCCGCAGAGAGTTTTGTCTACTCTCAGAGATGCGGCCGCCATCCTTGGCGGCCGCAGGGCATGCATCGCCCGTGAGCTTTCCAAACTGCACGAGGAATTCATCCGGGGAACTTTGCCTGAACTGATTGAGGCCCTCGATGGCAAAAAAATACGCGGAGAGATTGTCTTGATTATCGCCGGCAAAGAAAAAGTGAAACGCGTTAAAGTGAATAAGTATAAACCCGATTGAGCGCGTTGTGCGATGATTGAGGCAACCGCTAGTGACGCCCCGTGCGCCGCGACATCCGAGCAGAGAAAACCAAACCGCATGCTCAGCCCGGTTGACCG
>JADFNA010000479.1 GCA_022563625.1 Candidatus Zixiibacteriota bacterium | reverse complement strand
TTAGTTTGTTCTGGGTTTGGCGTTGTTGCGCAATTGTCACATACGTCCCCTAGGCCATCACCGTCCTGATCAATTTGGTTGGCGCTTGCAAATGCGGGGCAATTGTCGATAGCGCAGACGTTGGCGGAGAAGCCCGGATCGCCGAACCCGTCGCCATCAAAGTCCGTGCACTCATCGACTAAATCGTTGAGACCGTCACAGTCGGCGTCGCCCAGGGCATAGACCCGCACAACCCCGACCGCAGACATATTGGAGATTATCATGTCTTTGAAGCCGTCGTTATTGACATCACCCAGAGCGGTTGAGCGAAACTCTCCGCCATCGACTGTCGAGTACAGAAGTCCGTTATTCGCTCCGGAAGTGATCTGCGCCATACTCCCCGCCGCCACATCGTCAAATCCATCGCCATTGAGATCTCCGGCATTGTACCTCGCGCCATAGAGCAGGCCAAAGCCGATTGATTTGCGCAGGAGCAGGTTACCAGTTACGCTTGAGTAAACGACAAGATCGTACGGACCGTTGTTGTATTGCGTGAATGACACGTCGACCACCCCATCGCCGTCCACATCTCCGGCGGGTGAGACCGACCAGCCGACATAAAAAATTTGCGCACCGGGTGTTGGGCCGAATGTGCGAATCTTCGCGCCCGTCTTTCCAGAAACAATATGAACACTCCCACGAAAGGAAGTATCAGGAATGATGCCGCCTATTTCACCTACAAGGAAATCACTATACCCGTCGAGGTCCACATCCCCAAGCGCAGCGACGGACCAACCCGCAAATCCTTTCTCCCCTTGAAACACATATAACTCTTCCCCGGTCGAACCGGAATATACATGTGCGTCACCGGTCCCGAACGTTGTTCCACTTTGCTTAAAAGGAGCTCCTACTATTATCTCACCGAAACCATCATCATTCAGGTCAGTGATACCCGCGACAGAGATACCGAATGAGTTTTCATCCATTTCGCCCTCTACTGAGAATCTCAATGAGCCGTCCGACCCGGAAAACAGATACGCCTTTCCCTGCGAATCTTGCCCGCCTGCATAGGCTCCAACTAAAACGTCCGGAATACCATCGCCGTCTGTATCAGGTACGAAATCGACAGAGACTCCGAACCGCCGGCTGGCAAACGCCGTATCTCCAGTAGGATTTGCAATTGAATATATCAATCCCCCCGTCTGGCCCGAGTAAAGAAACACTTTGCCCGGGAGGCCAGTCGACGAACCAAGGCTCCTTCCATCGGCGCCGACCAGTATGTCGTCATATCCGTCACCATCAATGTCATAACCGCTGGCCAGGCTGACCCCGAAAGCGCCCCCACTGTCATTAGTGCGAAGCTCGTAGAGCAGGCAGGGCTCATACACTATTCCGCTCTCCCACGCGGTGGCCTGCGCTGAACCAGAGGACGACGCCAGAGGCGCCTGCGGCTGATTGGCAAGCCTGTGACGCAGAATGTCTGTAAAATCGAATACATTGTCAGCTCCATAAACGGCGCTTTGTGAAATAAACCCAAACAGTACGGCACAAAGAATCGTTGTATTCCTCAACACAACTAGCCAGTTCGACTCGAATGTTGTACGCCAGAACATCATAAACACCTCCGTCTTTTCTTCGCCGCCGGGATGGCGCTTTGCCGTCTACCGGCTCGCAAAGGTATATCTCAACTACAGGCTAATTCTCAGGCCGGAGAAAGTCAAGCAGATTATTGGCCATCACACCCGAGAAAGCCGAAAAGATCACGCTCTACAAAGCCCGCCAGCGGATTAAGTAGGCGCAGCATATAGTTAGCAAGACGAGGAATCCGATGGAATAGCCTGGAAGGAGTCCACAATTCCTTTCGGGTTGTTCTTATTCCTGGCAGTATTCCTCCAGATAGTACCCAGTTTCAAAAAATAATTTCCATCGCAGCAATTTTGACTGACATGATCTGTCATAACCCGGCGCTAGATTTGTGGCTGCGTGAGCGCCTCAAACGGACGCATCCTCGCTTTCCTGAAAACCGCTGATGGCGAATTTCACAGGCCAGGTTGTCTGCATGGGGCGCCGAAAGAGTTTCAGTCACAATTAAAACGGAGGCGCGTCATGGTAGAGGAAAAATTCGAGATACTTCCGGAGGGCGAACAGAAGGCCGCCAGCCAGGAGCAGGAAAACTTTCTGGAAGAACTCCTGGCCAAACCAAACGTAGTGGGAGTTGGAGTCG
>JADFNA010000478.1 GCA_022563625.1 Candidatus Zixiibacteriota bacterium | reverse complement strand
CCTCCACCCCAAGCTAACGGAGGGCCGCGCCCGGGTCAATCAGCTTTCTTAGTTATCGGACAACGGTAGGGGTGGGTTCAGGACATCGCGAGGGGACTGTTGATGAAGACTGTCGTGTCTTTTCGAGGAGCGACGCGACGCTTCCATCTCGTCAAGTTTGCGCCGGGTGAGCGTGTCCAAGCACGGGAAATACCAGGGAACCAGCTTTAGCAGCCAGCGCTTGTGTAATTCAGCCTGTTGTGGATTGCCGTAGAGAATGTTGAGCGCGGTTAGATCCCTGTGAGCCTCGTATACCAGTGAATCCTGCTCGAGAATATAATTCAACTGGCTCCAACCAGTTTCAACTTCTTTCAGCCGGAGATGGCTGAAAGCTTTCTCATACAGAAGATTCAGATTGTCCGGCCGGGGTATAAATTTCAGCGCCCTATCGAAATAGAGCAGCGCTTCCCGATATTTTCCAACTCCCTGAACCTCCAACCCTTTCTTGTAAAGCTCGACATATTCGAGAGGGTATGCGGGCGCTATTTCCCCCTCCAGCGCGCGTACTTTTTTGAACACAGTCAAGAGTTTTCTTGCTCCCGGAGAGCCAGGTACATGATAAATCCATGTGCGAGTGCGATAGGATCGCAAGAATTGAGGATACAGCATCAACGCTTTCTCCGCCGGGGCTGACGGTTTTACGTTGGTGGAAAAAACGATGTAGTCCGGTTCACGGCCCAACAGATACTTGCTATTGTGCTTCCGCTCTTTCCACGTGCTCGCCATCCCGGCTATTGGCTCCTCGGAGTAGCGCGCGATGGTCGAATCTGTCAATCCGAGCATATCAATAATATCATGCCCGAGCAATTCATAACCAAATATCCCAATGGTAGGGAGAGCGACAGTAAAATCAGAGTGATCGGATTTTTTTAACTCGCGCGCAGTAAGACTCATTTTACGCGTGAAGTTTTTCTCCAACCGGTTGTAGTTCTTAACGAAATCGCGCGGCAAGACGAAAGTGAGCGCCAGCAAACCCGTGAAAATCACAATTGGAATTGGGCCTCGTCGGCGGATGAGAAAGCGCTGCAGAACAAGGTCCACAGAAAGCGCCGATAGAATCGCCAGCGAACCAAAGACAGGCAGAAAAAAGCGGTGGACCTTTAGAACGTCCCCTCCTACCGAAATGACATAAAGAGTAAAACCGCAAGTGAACAGCCAGAGTGCTAGACTCTCGTAACTGAATTTTCTGTGCCAGAGCAGGGGGATGATGAGTCCAAAACCATAGAATCCATAGTGCGCAAGAAACCTGCCACTGTATTCCAAGCCGCTGACAAGTTGGGAAAAATCAAAGCTGGTCTTGGCGTAGAAAGAGTTTGGCAGGACCATGCCATAGTAAGAGAGTTTGAACCAGATAATCGGCGACACACACAGCGCGGCAATACCGGCGGCTGTTAGAGTAAAACGCGGCAGGCGCCTGGTCTGGATTAATTCAATGACAATCAGCAAACCGGCGATCACCGCGCCGTCCGGTCGAAGCAATACAGCGTACATCAGCGGCAAAACCAGCGTCCACTTGCGCCTCAGATAAAAATACAGGGCCAGGCCCGCAGATAGTGCGAACCCTCCCGTCTCCAGCCCGGCTGGGGCCCAGTATGCGAGCGACTGATTTGTGGCGACAAGATACGCCGCGGCGAGAGCATACAGCCTGCGCTCCTCCCCGAATACCAGCCGGGCGGTCAGATAGGTAAGAATTATCAGTGCGGCGCCGAAAATAATTCCGGTAATTTTCGCAGCGAGAATGTAGTCCAGACCGAGTAAGCCCCAGCTAATCAGGTAGATAACCCAGCCGAAGTTAGTAAAGCCCTCCACGCGCTCGCCTATGTTGTAGACCAACCCATCACCGTTCAAATAATTAGCAACATATCTGAATGATATGTATGCGTCATCCTGGTAAAAGCTGAAGCTGTGTGTAAAGTAGGCGTAGACCAGAATCGCCGGCAGCAGTGGCAGCAAGTGTTTGAGATTTCCGTATCGATGAGACATACGCCAAGTTTCACCCATCCTGAGCGGAATGTCAAACAAAAGACCCGGTGGCCTGCCCTCGAGGGCTTGTCGAATAACCCGTATTTCAGGGCGAAATGGATTTTGGAGTTCGTAGGTCAGAATCCCCAAAGAGAACTTCAGTTCTCGACGAGTTCTGACATGACATTAGGCAAACACGCGTCTCCACCAAAA
>JADFNA010000050.1 GCA_022563625.1 Candidatus Zixiibacteriota bacterium | reverse complement strand
GGTTGCTAACCAATCGCTGTTCAATTTACAGCGGTCCCTGAGCTCTTTCTTGCGCTTGCAGCAACAGATGACCACCGGCAGAATTGTCTCGAGGCCGTCAGATGATCCGATCGGTATTCAGCGCGATCTTGAATATCGAACAGAAATCGCGCGTATTGAGCAATTCCAGATGAATATCTCCCTCGGGTCAAATCTCCTGGGCCGGTATGAAAACAATCTCTCCGACCTCAATGACCTGGCAAGCCAGGCTTTCGAGATCGCTGTTGCTGTGGCGAATGAAACGAATGACGCAGAAAACATCCGCCCGGCGTATCTCGGCGAGATTGAATCCTCTATAGATAGAATTCTCCAGATAATCGCCACGGAACTGGACAGCCGGCGGATATATTCGGGGCATCGCACTGACACCAGCCCGCTGCAAATTGGTTCAAGCGGAGTCACGTATGTCGGAGACGACGGGGCGTTGAATGTCGAAGTTGACCGGACCACGACGATCCAGATGAATATCACTGCCCGCGATGTCCTGCTCAAACAATTCGATCCGGTAGGGAGCGTGGCTGATCTGAATGTTGGCGTGGACTCACTGAGCCTATTAGCGGAGTTGCGCAACGGCGTTGGTATAGATATTGGCGGATTTACCGTTACAAACAACAATCTGGGACTGAGTGTTGGAATCGACCTGAGCGTACCGACACCGGCTGTAACCCTGAGCGACGCAGTCACAAGAATCAGCACTCAACTTACATCCGGCGGAATCACGAGTTTGACGGCAGCAATTGGCCCGGACAATAACATTGTCCTTACCGCGGCGCCAAACGGACTTATCTCAAACAACACGGCAATCGGGAATCTAAATGGAGGAACCGGGGTCGATTTGCAGCCCGGGGTAATCCGTGTGCAAGACGGTAGCGGCGCCTTTGATTTCACGATCGACCTGTCAGGGGCCGCGAATATTGGTGATGTCATCACGGCAATCAATGCCGGCCTGGCTGCCAACGGTGTCAACAACGTGACAGCCTCTCTCAATGCCGGAAGTACGGGACTGGACATAACCGACTCAAACGGAGTTCCGCTCGGACTTTCATTCTCAGATGTAACCTCGGACGACTTTACCGCCCAGCAGCTCGGTCTACGCGGCCCGGTCGACCCGGTCTTGAATGGGACCGACTTGAAGCCCAAATCAGATTTCACCATTACCGAAGGGGCCGGGCAGACAGCTTCCGACCTGGGAATTGCGGGAAGTTTTAGCGTGAACATGGCTGGCGCTGAACTTGACGCGATTATGACTACTGACACCCCGCTCAGCCGATTGAACAACAGCAACGGGCTGGCTCTGGGGACGATACAAATGACGCAGGGGTTGATTACACGGACCGTGGACCTGGGCGACCCGGCGCTTGTGACAATCGGAGATGTGATAAATGCTATCAACTCATCGGGCCTGAATGTTACCGCTTCAATTAACGCGGGTAGAACAGGAATTCAAGTTGTAAACAACTCGCTTAATGATTCTTTCTTACTGGAAAATACAGGATCAACCTCAACTGCGACAACGCTGGGCATTTACGGGTCTTCCGATTTTATCGGTACGCTCTATCTGTTTCGAAATGAGCTCCAGCGCCCCGATCAGGAGTCTATTAACGCCGATGATATGAAAGCGATTATGGGCGCTATCAAGAGCGGAATGGAAAAACTTTTAATCCTACGGGGAAACACCGGCTCCAAGCAGAGACGGCTGGATGCGACATCCGATCAACTTGCAATAGGAGAACTGGAGGTCATCAAACTTCTGAGCGAAGTTGAGGATGCGGACATCGCCGAACTTGTTACGCGTCTGGCGACCCACGAAAACAACTTTCGGGCCGCTCTGATTGCTATGTCACGAATAATTCAACCCAGTTTGATGGACTTTTTACGGTAGATCAATAGTCGGCGCCGCATAACAGCGGCAGGTAACAAGAAATACAAACTTTCTGGATAGGTAATATGGCGCAAGTCACACTTCAAACGACCCGTTTTGGACCGATAACAGTTCCCCCGGAGAGGATAATCTCAATGGAAAAGCCGGTGCTTGGCTTTGAGAGTTCAAAACGCTTTGTGATTGTTGAGCATAGCGACATGTTTCCGTTTGTGTGGTTCCAATCACTTGACGACCCTGATCTGGCGTTTCTTATGGTCAACCCTGCGCTCTTTTATCCTGAGTATACGATTGAAGTAAACATTAAGGAAGTTGAAGATATTGAAGTCGATGACCATTCGTCCGTGGAGACCTATTCCATCGTAACTGTCGCCGATGACCGATCAGAGACGACAATCAACCTTCAGGGGCCGATTGTTGTTAATGTCGATACCCAAAAGGCAAAACAACTCGTTCTGTCACAATCCAACTATTCCGTGCGTGAGCCGTTAATGAAAAGCGGCGAAAAGCTGACACGTGTGGCGCCGGGTGACGTTTCTAAAGACGCTGCTATGAAAGACACTGTCAGGCGGGTAGACATTCCAGAGTTATGATCCCATGAACTATCCTTCATGAGATAGGGGACTGCCGGCAGGATGTCGGCCAGCGATGCGATAGGAACCGCATGAAATCAACAGACACTACACAGTTAGCGGAAATTGCCAACAAGCGCCTGGCGGAAAACAACACGGCCGAGGCATATCCCTATTTGTCTCAAATAGCCGGCATCCTCACCGAAGATGTAAGTTCACAAATGATCGCAGGATGCGCCGCGGCGTCTCTCGGAAAGTTTAGCGAAGCCAGAAAATGGTTTGAACTGGCGCGAACGATTGATCCCGCCCATGTTGAGGCACACCACAACCTTGGGCTTACTCATATGCGGGAAGGGAAATTTGCCAGGGCCGCTGAAGAATTGCAGGCCTCGGTTGATTCAGGCGTTGTCGACACTCCGTTGCTGCATGATCTCGGATTGGCTTACATCCAGTCGAGTCAGGCCGTTAAAGCGCGATCATGTTTGTACGATGCGCTTCGGAAAGACCCGGCGCATGATGTTAGCCGCGACGCCCTGTTGGAGTTGTGCCGGGCCACATCAGACAGCAAGCGGGCCAGAAGATATTTGCGAATCTGGACCAAAAACAATGGGGCCAATCAGAGGTTGCAGGGATGGAATAAAACACTGGCCGAAATCGAATCAGCCCTGGCCTGCAGAGGCGATGGACAGAGCGAATTGGCGAAAGCGCCTCTGAGAGGAAAGCGAATCGCATTTTTTGCAACACATGATTCTTTTCTGAGCGATATTCAAGATCATTTGAAACCGCGTAACACGCTGAAATCTTTTCAATCAGGCCCGCTGTCCGAGATGAGGGAGACGCTGCAGTGGTGTGATATCGCTTGGTTTGACTGGTGTGACGATCTCTTGATTCAGGCCACCACACATCTGCCCAAGACGTGTCCGATCATCTGCCGCCTGCACAGCTACGAAGCTTTCACCGACATGCCGGATAAAGTTGACTGGAGCAAGGTTGATCTGGTCATTTTTGTTAATGGTTCAGTAGAGTCGATGCTAAAACCACGGCTCCCCGCGAGTGTCGAAACTGTCGTCATCCCCAATGCGGTTGACACAGAAAGATTCAGGCCGCAAAAAACCACATACGGCAAGAAAATCGCCTCTGTAGGGTACATCAATTACAAGAAAAATCCGCAGTTGCTGCTGTATATCATGGCGGAACTTAAACAGTGGGACCCGGAGTTTGAACTGCATATTGCCGGGCAACATCAGGATTCACGAATCGAACTGTATTTGAATGACATGGCCAGGAAACTCGGCATCGACATCCACTATCATGGGTGGATTGAAGATATGCCGGCCTTCTACAAAGAGATGGACTTTGTAATCTCCACGTCGCTTTTTGAATCATTTCATTTGTCAATTGCCGAGGGCATGGCCTGCGGATTGATTCCGCTGGTACATGACTGGTTTGGCGCCGCCGAGATTTACCCGGATAAGTTCCGATTTGCCGCTCCGTCGAAGTGCGTCGACATTATCAAAAAGTCTATGAAGCTTGACCGAAAGGAAATCGGGGAAATTTGCCGTGAGCACATTGTAAAACGCTTCAATTTGCCGGACCATCTGGATGCTGTTGAATGTAAACTTAAAGCGGTACTTTCCAAAGACGCCTAAGAAGAGTGGAGTTGGCCTATTTCTGAGATAAACAAAATTGTAGATGACTAAAAGAAAGCACAAAACAAGTACAGTCAGCCGCCTGAACGCTCCTTTGTTTGAAACAGATGACGCGGCATCTCGATACCGTGAGCTTGCTCAGGGAACCATGGAAAAACACGTGGACTGGATTGAAAGCGCCGCAGAGGGTGGAACGGATATCCCGGCTGGAGACCTGAGGCTGCTATCGCTGGCGGTTTACTCACGCTCGCGGCAACATCGTAAAGCGATCATCAGCGGACAGCGGTACTGCGAAGAAATGTCACAAGCGGCCTCAAAGGGTAAGTCAGAAAAAGATATTGCAAGGACAAAGGCGAACCTGGCCTTCAGCTTAAACCTGATAGGACACGCTCATCGCGAAACCGCTGATATTGATTCGGCGAGGGCCTGCTTTGAGTCGGCCGTAGAATATGCGCCGACATATGAGCCGGCGTATTTAAGCTGGGCGGCGCTGGAGAATACACTCGGCAATCGCAGCATGGCGAAGAAAATTGTCGAGTCCGGACTAAAGCGCATCAGGGGGAGCGCTGAGCTGCGCATGCTGAGAACTGAGTTGGAGCGTCCGACTGTGTCAGTGTGTATGATCGTGAAGGATGAAGAGGCGTGCCTCGGGCGCTGCCTTGAATCGGTACGTGATGTGGCTGACGAGATCATTCTTGTTGACACCGGTTCAAGTGACAACACGGTAAAGATAGCCGAGTCATACGGTTGTAAGGTGTTTCACCAGGCCTGGGAGGGCGACTTCTCGAAACATCGCAATTATTCCATCGAGCAGGCCGCATGCGATTGGATTTTCATTATCGACGCAGATGAACAGCTTATAGCAGAGCATGTTTTGGATTTAAAGCGCTGCTTGAACCAGGATGCGCATCCGATGTTGTCGTTGACTGTCTACAATCTCGGCGAACGATCGGGCAAGGCTATGACATTTCTGCCATCGGTGCGTATCTTTCGCCGTGGGCTCGGTCTTCGCTATGAAGGAATAGTTCACAATCGTCTGAATTATGCCACCGACACTCCGGAATTGCGCTGTCCTGTCGGAATTAATCATTATGGTTATGACCTTGGCCCGGAAGCGATGAGAAGGAAACACGAGCGCTCACGCGAACTTCTATTAAAGCAGCTTGATGAGAATCCTGACTTTGCTTTTGCCCATTTTAATCTGGCCCAGTTGATTCGAGCAGAGACACATTTCAATTCACAAAACTCTGCGCGGGAAGTTCTGAATCATGCCAAACGTGTAATTGCCCTGACAGATCCAAAGTCACTGGAATATGGAAGCATACACTTGATGGCGCATCATCAGGCGGCCACTGCTTGCTATGCGCTCGGGGAGTTCGAGACAGCCGCCTGCTACTGTTCGCAGGCGCTTGGACTGGACGCACACTATCTGGACGCCAGCCTGACTCTCGCACATACAATGATTTCCCAGGGGCGTCTGCCGAAAGCGGCGGCCCAGCTAAAAGAATACCTGCGCGTCCAGGAAAGTTACTCTGAGCACACAGAAACGAACACGATTATTATGATTCATCTTAACTCGCGGGACAACGCCTTCTATCATCTGGGTAAAATCTCCGAGTCCGGCGCAAATTGGATTGAAGCGCTGGAATACTACAACCAGTCGCTGGGCCAGACCGACCCATATATGGATTGCTACAACAGACTGGGATGGTGCGCCTATCGCCTGGGACGCTATGAGGATGCTGAAAAATATTTCACAAGACAAATTGAAAATGAACCGGCGGCTGATGATTCATACCTGGGAATGGCCGCAATTGCAATCGACAGAGATCAATCTGAACGGGCTGAGCGCATACTGCGTTCAGGAATGAAACAGGCTGAAGACAATAAACGCCTATCCGGACGATTGGGCCAGCTCTTGATTAGCGCCGGAAGAAGCCAGGAAGCGCTTGAGCTGATGGAACAAGCCCTGGTGAAGTATCCCAACTTTGGTCCGCTTCATTCAGTGACGGGCGACGCTCTCAACGGACTGGGACGTTTTGTTGAGGCGATTAGCGCATTTGAGCAGGCCGAAAAATTCGAACCTGGCCTGACAATGACCGCCATCGGCCTGGCCAATGCGCTTCTTTCTTTGGAACGCAATGAGGAATCAATAAAATGGTTCAAAACGGCGCTGTCGCTTGACCCGCATTCAGCTTTGGGCCGCCGAAATCTGGCGCTGGCCCTGATGCGCACTGGAAAAAACATCGAAGCCGAAGAGTATCTCCGCTCATATATAGAAGTCGCCCCTGATGACCGCCAGGCGCGGACTATTTTTGGCGCGTTAATGCTGGAGTTGGGAAAGAACTCCGAAGCGCTCGGAGTTTTTGAGTCCCTGCTCCGCGACAGCCCGGCTGATGCGGACGCGTTGTTGGCGCTTTCCGACTGTTATTTGAAACTCGGCGGTGTTGATTCTGCGATTGCCGGTTACCGGCGTTTGTTGCAAAATGAACCCGGGCACACAATCGCAGCCGAACGGCTCGCGGCGCTTCAGATCGAATTGACCGCTTAAGGGCAGCTTGTTTCATGTAGTTGTTTCATTCGCTTCTTTCTGAAACAGTCCACACAACGCCACGCAGCGCCACACATTGCCTGCGCCAGGCTCGTCTTACAGACGTTTCAAAAAATTATTTTTCCGATGAAGATTCGCAGTTTTTCGCCGAATAATAACTAGAGAACCTGCGCCGGATACACGATGGAGTTGAAGCCGCCAGGGACAGTTGCCGTTTGTTTTGAGCAGCCCCAAGGATGAATATCTGGCTCCGGTGAAGGGACTCGAGAGACAATGGTCCCTCGGAAACGGATATCACGGAAACGGTAAAACAAGACGCAGTGAAACGAACCAATATTCAGATTGAGCATATTTACCCATATACGCAGAAATAACAGAGCAATAAAAAGCACAAAAGTCTGAGACAAAGACGAAGCAGGAGTGAAGGGAGGAACACAAAAGCAGGAAGCATACGCCGCTGGCGGGCGATACCGCCGGATTCGCATCGGAATTGAAGTGAACATGGATGTTCGGGCCCACGAGACCCGTGGGCTACTCGCAAGTTGAAATAAACGAAAAGTATAATCGCGCGACATTCAAGGAGGAACAAGGAAATGTCACTTCGCATTAATCACAACATTACAGCGCTCAACGCGCACCGGAACCTGGTGAACTCCACCATGATGCTTGCCAGCTCGATGGAAAAGCTGTCATCCGGTTTCCGTATCAACCGCGCCGCCGATAACCCGGCCGGCTTGGTGATATCAGAGCAGTTCAGGGCCCAGATCGCCGGTTTGAATCAGGCGATTGAAAACTCAGAAGGTTCGATCAACATGATCCAGACCGCTGAAGGAGCTTTGACTGAGATCAACAATTTGCTGGCCTCGATGCGCCAGCTGGCGATTCACGCCGCGAACGAAGGATTCAACGACGCCAACCAGCTCGCCGCTGACCAGGCTGAACTTGAGAATTCGATCAAAACCATCGACCGTATCGCCGCCAACACCGAGTTTGGCACAAAGAAACTGCTTGATGGTTCAAAAGACAACATTGCGACCATCACCAGTTCCAACACTTCAGGTGTGACAATCGTACAATCCGGATTGAAATCCGGCATCCATTCGATTTCCGCCACCAAGACGGCCGATGCTTCTGCAACATTGAACACCACTTCGCTCGGCCTTTCGCTGGTCAGTAACGGTACGCCGGTCAATCTGACCGAAGGCATTCACAACGTTGACGTTCTGCAGGCCTCTGGTGTAGCCCAAAAGAATTCCGGGTCGGTTGATATTGCTGACGCTTTCGGCAACAACCTGGTTCTGGCGGCCCTGGCTGACAAAGCCAATGTGGATTCTGTCGCCGCACTCGGAATACCGGTGGTTGCCGGGGAAGAGGGGACGTACAATGTCGTGATCAACTATCAGGAGCAGGGTGAATCGCCATCAGGTGACCAGACTCTGACTGTGGCCATCGTCATCGGAGACACTGATGCGCAAGTTGCCGCAAAGTTTGTCACAGCCATTGCGCAAAACACAGCGCTTGCGGGTAAGATTGACGCCAGTATTGTAGCAGGCTCTTTACGTTTTGAGGCGTCTAACGCTGGCGCCGACTACTCATTTAAGGTTACCACATCGTCAGACAACGCCACGACGAGCTATTTCACATTCGTTGCCGGAACGTCTGATCGTGGTATCTCTGACAATGAACTCAACTTCACCGTTACCACAGCCACGAACGCCGGTGTAACCTCCAATGTGACTGTCGCCGCGGCAACTTATACCTCAGTAGCCGCTCTGAATACCGCCATTAACACAGCTCTGGATACAGCCTTTGGTAAAGTCCAGGGTGACGCCGCATCATCCGACATCATTACCACAGTCACCGGAACAAGCAGTGATCAAATCTTGTTTGCCACACGCGATGAAGGCTCGGATTACAAAATCCGGATGAACGCCTTCGGTGGCGGCACCGGAGCTCTGGAGAATGTCCTAGGAATGAACGCCGACACGGTTGCGATTTCCGGGCAGGATGCGCTGGTGGCTTTTGACAGCTTCACCAACACGCTGACTTCTGTCAAGTTTGCCGGAGTAAACACGTCCGTCACATTGCAGAACAAAGCGACTGGTTCGAGTAACATCGGCACAATCGAAATGGACGTTTCCAATGCGCCGACCGGAATCAACATCGGTAATCTGCTGCTTGATG
>JADFNA010000477.1 GCA_022563625.1 Candidatus Zixiibacteriota bacterium | reverse complement strand
TGTGATTAATGGAATAGCAGGAAGCGCCATTTAATTCGAAACCCATCCGGCGGCTCTAGCTGGCGCGGCGGGTGGCGAAACGGGCGATCTCTGTCAATGAATCGGCGTAAACTGAACTTTCTAAATGGCGCACCAGATCAAAACCACGGTCGCAAATCTCATGCGCCCGCCCGCTGGCATACTCGAGTCCGCCAGATTCCCGCACAAACTTGAGCACACGCGGGAAATCCTCAGTCCCCGCGCCATTCTCCAACAGCGCCCGCAGGCTTTCAACTTCGTCAGGCGCGCTGTTTTGCAGAGAGTAAATTAGCGGCAGCGTGATCTTTCCCGTCAGAACATCGTTGCCGGGCTCCTTGCCGGTCAGGTGGGAGTCACCGACAAAATCCAGCAAATCATCGGCGATTTGAAAAGATATACCGAGCGCCTCGCCAAACTGCGAAAAGCGCATCCGGGTCTCTTCCTCGGCCCGGCTCAAAATCGGCCCGACCTGGCAGGCCACCGCGAACAGCGAGGCGGTCTTGTCGGCAATAATACTCAGGTATTCCTTTTCTGAAATGTCATAGTTACGCGTTTCTTCGATTTGCCTTAGCTCGCCAACAGAAACCCGTTCGGTGGCCGCGCTGATCGCCTGCATTAACTCCAGCGAATTAACCGAACTCATGATCTTAAAAGCCTTGGCGAACAAATAGTCGCCCATCAAGACTGATATCAAATTCGTCCATTTGGCGTTGACCGTCTTCTGATTCCGGCGCATCTCAGATTCATCAACTACATCATCATGCAACAACGTCGCGGCATGGATCAACTCGATCGCAATCGATGCGTCGACTGTTTTTTCGGTAAATTGACCGGCAGCGTGCGACAGCAAAAACAACAGAGCCGGACGGATACGCTTCCCTTTGCTCTTAAGCAAATGCTGCGCGATTGAGGTTATCAGCGGGCTATCGCCCTCCAGACAACTGGCCATTTTCCTATCAAAAACCTCGAAATCCGCCTTGACCGGCTCCAGCAGACTCTTGAGCTCATCAGAGTCCAAACGGCCGACCGGCTGAACTTCAAGCGTTTCGGTAAGTTGTTCTCTCATAGTGGCTTATTGTGTCGTTGGTAAGGTCTCGACCCGGATCGGAGCCATGATTTACCTGCCCCAAACCTGCGGCAGTGAATTTACCGTATGTCTACGAGAGTGTCAAACATACTAACTTCCATAGAGTTGAGCGATTACGCCAAACTGTTCATTCCCATTCAATCGTGGCAGGCGGCTTCGAGGAAATGTCAAATGTCACCCGATTCACACCCGGAACGCCGTTGATGATCTTGTTTGAGATATTCCCCAGGATGTCGTACGGAATCTTCGCCCAATCGGCGGTCATCCCGTCACGCGAAGTCACTGCTCTGAGGGCGATAACGTTTTCATAGGTGCGCTCATCGCCCATCACACCCACAGTCCTGACCGGCAGCAGTACAGCGAAGGCCTGCCAAATTTTGTCATACTGGCCTGTCGCCTGGAGTTCGCGAATATAGATATCATCAGCTTCGCGCAGAATGCCCAGCCGTTCGGGGGTTATTTCGCCCAGTATGCGCACCGCCAATCCGGGTCCGGGAAATGGATGACGTCCGACAAACGTTTCCGACAATCCCAGTTTGCGGCCAATCGCGCGCACTTCATCTTTGAACAATTCCCTGAGCGGTTCGATCAATTTCAAATTCATGCGCTCCTTCAGTCCGCCGACATTATGATGTGACTTAATTGTCGCCGAAGGGCCCTTGAACGAAACAGATTCTATCACATCCGGATACAGTGTGCCCTGCGCCAGAAATTCGACCGAACCGATACGCCGGGCTTCTTTTTCGAAGACATCTATAAAAGCTCCTCCGATAATTTTGCGCTTTTGTTCAGGATCAGTCACTCCGGTCAGCCGCTCCAGGAACAATTCGCTGGCATGCACACCGTCAACGGCCAAACCCATTTCAGAAAACATGCTCATAACATCATCATATTCGTTCTTGCGCAACAAGCCGTTGTCAACGAAAATCGGATGCAGATGGTCACCTAGCGCGCGATGCAGTAACAACGCCGCAACCGACGAATCAACACCGCCGGAAAGAAAGCAACCGAGCGGAACATCGGCTTCCAGTCGTGAGGCAACGGCTTTATCGAGAAGTTCTTCGAGCGAATCGTCGCTTGCGGGTCGATCATGTAAATCGACGTAATCGGTCTCGATCTCTGATG
>JADFNA010000476.1 GCA_022563625.1 Candidatus Zixiibacteriota bacterium | reverse complement strand
AAGTCGGTGATGATTGCCGCTCAGGCGATAAAGGCTGAGGACGCTGAAGTAATAATTGCGGGCGGAATGGAGAGTATGTCAAACGCTCCGTATTTACTGAAGAAAGCACGTGAAGGCTACCGTCTCGGAAATGGCGAACTCATCGATAGTATGATATTGGATGGGCTTTGGGATGTATACAATGATTATCATATGGGCAGGGCTGCCGAGCTCTGTGGGCGGGAATGTAATGTTCCAAGGGAAGCGCAAGATGCATTCGCTGTTTCAAGTTATGAAAAAGCAATAGCTGCTCAAAAAGAAGGTCGGTTCGACAAAGAGATAGTATCCGTTGAGATTCCTCAACGTAAGGGTGAATCTGTCTTATTTGAAGTAGATGAAGAACCCGGAAGAGTAATATTCGATAAAATTCCCCATCTGAAATCTGCATTCGAGGAGGGTGGCACTGTTACCGCTGCTAATTCGTCAAAAATAAACGACGGAGCTTCAGCCATGCTGGTTTTGTCTGAGTCAAAAGCGGAAGAATTGAACATAACGCCAATGGCGAAAATAGTAGCGTATGCCACTGCTGCAAAGGCACCGGAATGGTTCACGACGGCACCCGTTCAGGCAATCAATTTCGCACTTAAAAAAGCAGAATTAAAACTAGGGGATATTGAACTTTTCGAAATCAATGAAGCTTTTTCCGTAGTAGGGCTTGCGGTTTCAGAACAGCTCGGATTTGACATGGAAAAGCTGAATGTGAACGGAGGAGCAGTTGCGCTCGGGCATCCGATTGGGGCAAGCGGAGCACGGATTATTACAACACTGTTACATGCAATGGAACAGAGAGATCTGAAACTCGGGCTCGCAGCGATATGCCTCGGCGGCGGTGAAGCGACTGCCATTATAGTGGAGAGATAACAGTTCGCATGAGTGAATTGGCAAACGTAACCGTGATAGGAGCAGGAACGATGGGTTCGGGGATAGCGCATGTTTTTGCTCTTGGAGGTTTTGATGTCAATCTTGTGGACTCTTCTAAGGACGCTTTAGAGAAGGCACTTAGCTCGATTAAAAAAAATCTCGCCAAACAGGTCAAAAAAGAAACGATCAGCACTGAAGAAGCTGATATTTCCATTGCGCGTGTTGGAGCTGAAACGACCATAGATTCTTCGATTAACTCGCAACTGGTAATAGAGGCGGTCTATGAAAAAAAAGAAGTGAAAGAGAAAATATTAAGGGAGTTGGATTCACTCTGTCCTTCCGAAACGGTGTTGGCAACAAATACATCTTCTATTTCGATATCTGACTTAGCGTCATGTACAAACAGAAGCGATAAAGTTATTGGGATGCACTTTTTTAATCCGGTCCCGATTATGAAACTGGTGGAAGTCGTGCGTTCGATCGACACCTCTGACGAAACATTCCAAACGGCCATTGACTTCGGCAAAGCCCTGGGCAAGAAAACAGTCGGGGCTAAAGACACCCCCGGCTTTATTGTCAATGTCCTCCTGGTGCCGTACTTGCTTGACGCGGTGCGACAGCTCGAAAACGGACTGGCCAGCGCCGAAGAGATCGATGCGGCTATGGTCTTTGGCTGCGGCCATCCAATGGGACCGTTGACACTGCTTGATTTCGTCGGACTCGACACCACACTCTATATTGCGGATATCATGTATGAGGAATTCAAGACCGTGCATTATGCCGCCCCGCCGCTCCTGCGGCGTTATGTGAATGCCGGTTACAATGGCAAAAAAGCTGGAAGAGGTATTTATGACTACGCAGCTAAGTGAGCCGGAGATTACAACGAAGATGGATTATCAACTGATTAAAATCGAACAGGACGGCGCGGTTGCGACACTGACGATTAACCGGCCCGAGGCGCTCAATGCGCTCAACGCCCGGATGATTGAAGAGATGCAGCATTACCTGCGCTCGGTGTGGTACGACGATGAACTGCGCGTAATTATTGTGACCGGCGAGGGTAAAGCATTCATTTCCGGCGCAGACATCGCCGAATTGTCAACTATGGATGTGCCCGCAGGAATTAAAAAATCCGCCGTCGGACAGCATACGATGAAATCATTTGAGAACATTCCAAAAGTGACAATCGCGGCCATCAACGGGTTCTGTTTTGGCGGCGGTATGGAGCTGGCGCTGGCCTGTGACATTCGTTTGGCATCCGAAAAAGCGCGCATGGGACTGCCGGAAGTTAAACTGGGAATTATTCCCGGCTATGGCGGCACACAGCGCCTGTCGCGCC
>JADFNA010000475.1 GCA_022563625.1 Candidatus Zixiibacteriota bacterium | reverse complement strand
AAGGAAAACAAAAGGGAGAATTTTACTGAGAGAGAATCGGCGGCACGCAATTGTGAATATCTGGGTCATCCCCACAGCCCTCCGATATAAAGTTTTCCGGCGCAGCGTCTTTTACGTATTAGAACGAGTTTTATGGTCCACTATGGCGCGCCCACAAGGTGAATCGGAACAAAATAATGCCAATCCTGATCCCAGGATAAGATACACAGAATTTCTTGGCTGTCAATACAGTAATATGGTAAGAATATTTGGAGGCGCCGGGATTATCAGGAATCATGAGCCTGTCGAGCCGCAAATTGGCTCGGCGCCACCTGCAAAAATGCGGGCAATCAAGAATGTCACATCAGCGATATTGACCGAATTGTCGCCGTTGGTGTCTGCTTCGTCACTGCAATCTGGCGCAGCGCCGGCCGCGAAAATTCGCGCGATCAGAAAAGTGACATCAGAAATGTTCACCGAACCGTCGCTGTTTGCGTCTCCAGCCGTTTCACAGCATCCGAGTGAAATCTGGGCGCTTTGAAAGATTGGATTGTAGGTGACAGCGTCTGAGACGAATCGGGGCGCAAACGACGAAAAGCTGATAAACCGCACAGTATCCACGCCGGAGGCGCCAGGAGGTACAGAGAAAAACAGGCTCAGCACAACACCGGTGTCCGGAGCGAGGAGTGTTGCGGTATCAGCGCTGGCTGTCAGGGTATAAGCGGCCCGCTTGTTGAATGGATCGATTGACACCAGAGCCAAATTAGGCATAACCGCAGAGCGCAGCCCTGCCACGCTGGCGCTATCAAGCGCCAGATTTAGCGGACCGTTCCAACTGAATGGAAACACGATCTGCCGGAGTTTTTGTGTATTGGCCGCATACAAATCAACCCGGGCCTGCCCGCCGGCGGCGGCTTGTACGTCTAGCCCGATCATGGTGTCCGCCAGCGCCCGGATATAGCCGTCCTTGAAGGCCGTGTAATTACCTTCCGGCGAACTGACACCCAGTGAGATGTCATAAAACCCTATGTCCGAGTATGTGTGCGCGGCCGTCTGGTTGGATGAGATTGCTCCGTCGCCAAAAGTCCAGTCCCAAGCGTTTACAGCCAAGTCTGATTGGCCGTTGAACTGAATGTCAAGCGGGACCATGCCGATTGTCGTGTCGGCGATAATTACCGCATGCGGACAAACATCACCGATCAGGTCTTCGTCAGCGTCAATTTGCAGCGGGTTGAATATCTCGGCGCAGTTGTCACAGACATTTCCTATGCCATCGCTGTCAGTGTCCACGTACGGATAAACGCACGGCTCTACAGTCACTTCGGGGTCCTGGATGCAGATGATCATTTCTGCTCGGTTCAATGCCAAGCGCTCAGATTCCTCAAAAGTAATGCAGTCAATGGTCTCTCGATTCTCCAACGCCGGCCGGTTGAGTGTGAAGGTCACGTCCACAATGTTTGACCAATCGTCATAATCGAAATCCACCTCTATGCTGTTTCCGCCGCCACCACCGGCCCCGCAAGGGTATTTCGCCAGGTCTACGACTACAGGGAGCGTATCGATTACTCCGTTACAGTTCCAGTCAACCGGTCCCAGACCAAGCCCGGCTATTTCGTCCAGCGCGAATTCGTTCAGGAACGGCATCGTCCCGTGTGAATAGTCCAGATTGCGGAAAGGCAGGCAACTATCCGATAAGTTCTGGCAGATGAACTGTTTTCGCACTCCGTCGAGTTGATATCGGTAGGTCATCAGGCTGGGATAATTTGGCTTGTATTGTGTCACAATACCTTCACTTTGATTTCCGGCATGAGTCAGTCCGAGATTGTGGCCAAGTTCATGTGCAAACGTCCCCGCCCGATCAAATGGACTGCCAATCCCACCGGCAAAGGCCCCGAGCGTAACGATAAAGTCATCGCCAAGAATCTCGGCAAGTCCAGACGAGGTTGTCACCACCCCGGGGCTGGATTCATACTGATGCCCCATGATGCAATAATGCCAGCCCGGTTCGCCCAGATGGTCAAAATGTTGGTTCTTCAGGTTCAAATAGCCATTAGGGCCGTTGTTAGCAAACACTCCACCACCCCCGCTTTCAAGAACTGTAATTTCGGGCAACGCATCCGACAGCTCAATGTTCAAGATGATTCCCTGACAGGCGAACATACCCTGCAAGGCGGCTATTTCGTCGGGATTAAGAATATGCGAATGGCCACCGGCGACCATATAGTCAACTTCGATGTTAATCTGAACAATCGCAGATCCACT
>JADFNA010000474.1 GCA_022563625.1 Candidatus Zixiibacteriota bacterium | reverse complement strand
ATTTTGGGAAATGGCATTTGGGACCGGTGAAAGCCGGAGCACCAAACAATCCCGGTGCCGCGGGTTTCGACGAGTGGTTGTCACACGACAATTTTTTTGAAATGAATCCGGTGTTGGTGCGTAACGGAGCCGCCCCGGAACAGCATCTGGGAGAAAGTTCAGAGATTGTGGCCGGGGCGATTCAGGACCTGGACCGCGGAATAGTTATGGGCCGCACGACTTTTGGCAAGGGTCTGGTGCAGCAGGTGTTTGCTTTTGACGATGACCCCGACCAGCATCTCAAATTAACGACGGCCCGCTACTATGTTCCCTCCGGCCGTTCGATTCAAAGGCTTGACCGGCAGGGCAAGAGCGCTGCAAAGCATTCGGAAGCTGATAGTGACTCACTGAAAATTGAGGACCGCGAGGAGTTCCATACACTTAACGGGCGTATCGTTTATGGCGGCGGTGGTATTGTGCCGGATGTTGAAAGCGTCCGTGAATACTGGAAGCCAATCGCTATCAATATGAGGCGCAAGTCTTTGTTTTTTGATTTCGCCTCCAAGTATCTGTCGGACCACCCGGATGTCACGCTTGACCTAGAGATAACTGATAAAATCATGGATGAGTATAGAGAATTCGTTAAGGACAAAGATTTCGACTACAAGACATCACTGCAACTGGCCCTCGAGGAATTTGAAGAGGCCGTTGAAGACGAGGAGCAGGGCGCGGTATTTGAAGACCAGCTAGAATCTCTTAACCGGCTGATTAAGAAGGACAAAGCAGATGATTTCGATGAATCCTACGATGATATAAAGTTGGCTGTGAGACGTGAGCTGGTCTCGCATCTCGGCGGCGAAAAAGCCCGCTATGAACTGTACATTCTGCCAACAGATCCGGCCATTAAGCAAGCCGTGGATATTTTGCAGGACATGAGTGAATACACGCGTATCCTGACCGAAGGCGCTCATCGGGCGGCAATCGAAGATTCGGACGAAGA
Source organism: Candidatus Zixiibacteriota bacterium (assembly GCA_022563625.1). Taxonomy (GTDB): domain Bacteria; phylum Zixibacteria; class MSB-5A5; order GN15; family JACZUZ01; genus JADFNA01. Next base: position 1,265 of record JADFNA010000474.1, on the reverse strand, counting down.
TAAAAGCGAATCTGATTGATCTGACAGATTACTATAACAGTACCGTAACAGCACCGTAACAGTCGTGGTGAAAAGCGCCGGTGAATCTCACCGGCGCTTTTTTGTTTGTTCGTCCGGCTCAGGATTTGAAGGGGGCTGCCCTGGTCAACACAAACGCTGCAATCAGGGTGGAGGCGGTGGTCCTCCGGCGAAAATACGCGCTATCAAAAATGTCACATCAGCGATATTTACAGCGCCGTCTCCGTTGGCATCGCCACACACCTGACCGGTGACATTCGGTGTGCTGCCGAGAATAATCCCCGACAGCAGTACTGCTGTAAACAGGCGTTTCATACTGATACCTCCTCTGTGAAAAACCATTGGCTTCTGAAATGTCTGGCCTCGTCCGAGACCGATGAAAACGCAAACAATCATTGACTGTGAGGAACAGTTGCCCGGTCATCCTCAGGCGAACTTACTACAGTATGCTTTTCGCTATCTATATGGTCAAGCGAATTTGTATCGGACAGCGGTCAGAGTCGCACGGTGGATAGAACCAATGAGGCCCGACACGGCCTCACTGAAACTGTCTGAACTCACTGGTACCAGAGCGATTACAGGTCGCAGTCAGTTTCAAAAACTGGGATGCTGGGACACATATAGAACTTTGATTGAGGCGGCATAGGCTCGTCAGACTGCCTTCAAATCGGTGATATTACCGTATGGTGTAGCAGTCAGTTTGGAAGCAACCGGCGCGCTCACGGTCCGTATACACAGTCAATGTCTCACGAATGGTCGCCAGCGCGGGTTGACAGAGGTAACTGGGCGATACTCCTGTCTGTCGCCACGCTCGGTTTTGTCCTGCACCTCGTTACTGCCGGGTACTACGGCATCTTTAGAGATGAGCTCTACTACCTCGATTGCGCCCGACATCTGGACTGGGGCTTTGTCGATCAACCACCACTCTCCATAGCGCTTTTAAAGACCTTCGTCGCCGTCTTCGGAGATTCCGTGTGGTCCATTCGTCTACTTCCGGCGTTGGCGGGCGTCACCCTTGTGATCTTCACAGGGCTTATGGCATTGCGGTTTGGTGGGAGCCGTTTCTCCGTGATGATTGCATCACTGGCTGCCCTGGTTGTGCCCGTCTACCTGATTAACACCGGTTTCTATTCCATGAACGCGTTCGATCTGATTCTATGGGCCGGGCTGTTCCTGGTGTTGGCCCAGATTCTGGCCACACAAAACTCCCGACTCTGGCTCTTCTTCGGATCACTCTCTGGCCTCGC
>JADFNA010000473.1 GCA_022563625.1 Candidatus Zixiibacteriota bacterium | reverse complement strand
TAAGCGCAGATAATACGAGATAGTTGTTTCATTTTTCCTGCTGTGAAACACAGTGATAGTGTGAAGCGGTTTGCGTGTAGTGTGAAGCGGGAGCGGCGCTATGTTAATGTGTGATGACAGTGTGCAATTTGTAACCGTCGTAGTTTGCAGCTTCTACGCGCTTGAGAACGTCTTTTGTCTCAAGGATTGTTCCGGGCGGTATGAGTGGCATTTTGCTGTCATCGGAGATCAAGCCGTATTCGTTAAATTGAGCAACATTTCCGAATCTTCCATAGAGGAGAACGTATGTGTCACCGCCAATCTGGCCTCTCGTCATTTGCAGGGTGCTGTCGAGAATTGTCACTTTCGCGGATCCATCAAAAACAAGCAGCAGCGCGGCGAGTTCACGGTTTGTGGTAACAGTGGAGCCACCCTGCCGCAAAATTACAGTGTCCAAATATCAAAGCTCTTCAAGGAATGGATAAATACTCTCGCTCCTGAAAGTCTTCTTAATTAGATATACGAAGTCAGTAATGTCACCGGGGATGCTGTCTTCATTAATGTATAATTGGGAAAGTTGGGCCTCTGCCTGTATCGTGAGAACTGATTCTCCTCTGGTGATGTATTGCGCCAATAGGTTCACGTCGCCGGTATCTGCATCAATGCCATTCAGATTCACATCTCCTCGGGGCCGAACCCAATAACACGGCAACCAGACTCCGCCATTCTCGAATACCACACTACGGCTAGCGTCGGGAGCCGCTGAGACGTTCTCAACGCAGCTGGCAGGGACCCCGGAAATTGACGGTAGCTCTGCCGGCGGATCAGTTAGCTCTTTTCTGTACACTCTATCGATCCATTCGTTTTCCACGAGATCTGACACTGAGTAGCTGTTCAACGTCACAAGTTCTGTCACTAGAGTATTGTTCCCGCATTCAGACCAGAACCAACGTAGGGGCAAGAGACTACATGTCAATGTGCGGTCTCCGGATACTTGAAAGTCCAGCATGGCCAATGTGTCTCCGTCATTGACCTCAATCATTTCATCTACAGTGATATCCGTATCTCCAATTTTTGAGAGCGCCATGAGGTGAACAGTGGCGTTCATATTGTCTGAGAGCGCCGAGTCGAGTGAGGATTGTTGATAATAAACGGGAACTGTCGGGATATTGCGGAACATTCGGCCCCAGTCGACTTTGAGTAAAAGCAAGACGCGCTCATTATAAACGAATCTCAGATCTAATGAGGAAAACCTGAGGGTCGGGCCTGAGTAAGTGATAGGAATGGATACCTTACTCCCATGCAAAACGTGTACGGATGGTCCCAGGAAGCCCAAAGTGAATGTCGGTGGAATATCGGTCTCGGACGCCCAGATTGCTGTATCTATATGTACTGTCAGCACAGAGAGCGTCAAGAAAACTGTTCGAAGTCTCATTTGCATACGAAAATACTTTCTGGTTGATCAGGTGGAGCACACTTGCAGTCACAATAATCTGCAAGGATTATCTATCAACAGCAAAGTACAGGATGGAGAAAAACTGTCAAGCGCAAAGAATGAATTGGGTAGCTATATCCCAGTAGTTCCGCAAACCGGGGCCGGGCCGCCGGCAAATATGCGCGCGATCAAGTATGTCACATCAGCGATGTTGATCGTATTGTCGCCGTTGGCGTCGGCGGCGTCATTGCAGGCCGGCGGCGCTCCTCCAGTGAAAATTCTGCTGATTATGAAAGTCACGTCCGCTATATTTGCTCGCCCGTCGCCGTTGGCGTCACCGGCAACGTCACAGCAAGGCTCACATTCGTCTGGAATTCCATTTCCATTGCTATCAGAAGAGAATTCTCTGCTTATGTCAATAGAATCTTCAGAGAAATTTCCATTACAATCTATTGTTGGTGGAATCCATGGAACTATCTTGTAGAGTTTTCCCCCTACGTAATCAACAAAATACAACTCTCCCTGTACATCTCTGCCAAATGAAACGATAAATGGCTGCTGTGGAATTCCGAGCGGTATAGTATGATCATCAATGACTGTGTCCGGACCGTCTACATGATATGTCCAAACTTTACCTGCAATGAAATCACCGAAAACAAATTTACCGTATAAATCAGGAATCGATCCTCTGTAAACATAACCTGCTGTTATAGATCTTCCGGTAAACACTCCGTTATCTGCATGGAAATATTCATATACAGGTTGCGTTAATCCGAGTCCAATCGTATCACAGTTCAAGATATTAGGATAACAATGCAATCCTTCCATAA
>JADFNA010000049.1 GCA_022563625.1 Candidatus Zixiibacteriota bacterium | reverse complement strand
TGACGGTTGCGCTCCGGAGCCGCTCTGAGCGCTTTGCGCGCGATGTTTCAGCAATTCACCCGGCGCATTGCTAATAGAGCTGCCGCAAACACCCCGGGCTTTCAGGGCGCTGTAGTTCTTAAGAAAGGGCGGCAGCGCGATTTCACCGGATTCTATTTTCGCTTTCAGGTCCGGGTGCGGCGGGACGGCCTGGGCAGTGTTGAAGCCCCCGCTGAGTGCAAACGCGGATGTCACGAACACAAATAATATCAGGTCCCTCGCCTGGGTCTTTAACTTATAACTGATTTCATGTAACATTATATTTCTCCCTGGGAATCGTTGTCCGACTTGGGGCGCAAAAAACGCAGCTTAGAAGGACAGTCCGGTTGATGCGGCAAATCGGGCGCCTTTATTGGATGATGAATTGAGAGTTGAGCCGCTGGTCAGAAATGCGATATCAAAATAAAAGGCCGAAAGTTTTATCCCGCCGCCGAAGGCCAGTTGTGATCCATGGCGCCCCCCAAAGCCCAGGCCTGCCCGGAGCGGAAGAAACTTCGCGAAGGCATACTCGGCGCCGGCGGTTAGCTGTGGTTTGGTTGAGGCGCCCGGGTTACGAGAAAACCCCTGTTCCCAGTCAATCGCCCAGAGAAACTTCCCGGTTGTATTTGCGATTCCAAGAGTCAGTGTAGATGGCAGGTTTGATGAGAACCCGCTGAGGGTGTTAGTAAATTCACTGGTAACAAGTACCGAGTCGTTTCCGGCGTTGGCCAGCGTGACAGTATCAAAAGCGAAAGTAAATCCGCGCTCTTCGGGATTGCCCGACCAATTGATAGAACTCAGCAGGTTTTTGAGCGAGAGTCCGACAGTGTAGTCTTCGTTGAGTTGTAGCGCCGCGCCGAAATCCAGCGCAAACCCGCTTCCACCGTCGGCGGTATGAACAATTAACGCGCCATCACCCTGAAATCCGGTGGCAAGTGTTGCAGCAAATCCCTCAACTCGTGTGACATCGGCAAAATAGATCCCTTTGAGATAATGCGCGCTGGCGCCGACTGCCAGCTGGCGTGTGCCTTTGGTATAAATCGGGACGCCGAAGGACAGGCCGACAGATGCGTATGTCCAGCCGGCGCCGTACATGCCTTCAAGCGAAATTGTGTCACCCAGGGCATTGCCGTTAAGCAACACTTCCAATACGTCCTTATTGATATTGACTTCTCCGGCGCCATAGCCCGTGAATGTCAGGGCGAATTGTTTTACTGACACACCGCTGAAGCTGGCTTCTGCATCTGCGGTAAGTTTTAAGCCGTCAATGGGAATTTTGCCAAGAATGATTTGCTTATCGGCCTGGGTCAGCAGGGCGCCGGTGTAGGTGTTATAATCATCCAGCGAAAAGCTGTTGTTTGTCAGATTCAATCCGATTCCCGCCAGGTGCACGCTGGTCTGGCGATGTGACGACAGTCCCAGGTTGGCCGGATTGAAATATGCCGCGGCGACGCCTTTGGCCAGTCCCAGATGCGCCCCGGCCATGCCCGCGCTGCGCGCCAGAGAAAACCCGCCGCCCAGCGCCGTGGACGATATAATTATTGACAGCGCTAATCCGCACAGTGACACCTGCGCGAGTGTTCTATGAGTGAATCTTCCTGCCTTCATCAGATTCTCCTCAAGAACCGCCGCCGATTTTGTACTCGATGACAGCGCTGGCCTGAATTATGAGATAGTCAGCCCCCATAAAGCGTGAAGGCGTTCCACCGGAGCTGTGCAGCGTGACGATTTGTCCGATATACACTGTGTCTGTGTTTAGGACCTGCACATCGGCGCTGTCGAGGCTGATCAGAGAACTTGAAACGGTTGCCGCAGTCACTATCCCGAATGCATCGACCGTCCCGCCGTCCAAACGAATCGGACCGACAGTCAGCTCCGGCGCGCTGTAAAGTGTCGCCGAGTCACTGGAGAGATATAAATACACTGCCACGCCCAGCGGCAGATGGCTGGTGATGGTCGTGTTTAGCTGTGAAGAAATGAGATGGCCGGTGATCAATCGAATGTCAGCGGTGTCAATAGATTTCGATTGAATATCCAGGCTGACGCTGGTACTGTCAAAGAAGACTTCGAGCGGTGATTCAATTCTTACCCGCGCCCGCACGAAGTCCGAATTCGTAATGCTGGCGCTGGTGACACCATCGCCCATAGTGACTGTGCCGCTGACTGTGATTGAGCCAGGAATGGGGTTCAGGAACCCGGCCAGGTCATTCGCAGTGATTGCGCTGGTGATTGGCGCTGCGGGCGAGCCGGGCAATATCGCGCCGGTAAGATTCAGTGTTGCGCCGTTGTCACTCACAATGTTAAGGTCCAACACTCCGGGCAGTTCAGTTCCGTTGTCAATTTCAATGGTGAGAGTGGCCGCGGTGAATTGCGCCGAGTCAAAACCGTTGGGAATGTCCAACGCCTGAACGGTTGGCGGGAAGGAAGTGCTGGCTGTGTCGAAGATCCCGCGGACAGAGGAAAATGCGACATTGTTGAGTGTCAGAGTTGCAGCAATCGAATCGGATGAGTTGAAGGTGGCGAAGCCCGGCGCGGTTGAATCAGAATGAATTGTGATGTTGAAATCCAGTTGCTGCGGAAGTATCTGATCAGCGGGCAAAAATGTATAACCGGCCAGATTTCTGGACAGCAGACTTGTACTGTTGGCTGCCAGAGTTTCTATGATTCTCAGCGGTACTCCGCCTGATTGCAGGTCAGGAGCGACAACGGTTATTTCCACCAGAAGCGTGGTGGAATTGTTCAGGGTCAGCGTTAACTGGCCGCTCTGAAGTGTCGCGTTCTGGATCAAGTGGGGGCTGTTTATCTCCGCCGATCGAGAAAAAGTATTGGTAATTTCGGGAATTTGCGCTGTCCCGGACTGTATCGACATAGGGTCCGTCAGTCCCATAGTCAGTGTGAAGCTCTTATCCGATGTCGTCAGCACAACGCCGCCCGGTGTGTGGGCGTGCACCTGTATGCGAAAGCGGTTGCTGATTGTCTGGCCGGTGAGTGGAAGAAACACGGTGACGCTTGTCCCGGCCGCCATACCGCCCGGTATGCTTTCCGAACCGAGGGTTTGAAACGTGTTCAGATCAATCAGATCGACGATGACCGTGTCGAAGCTGAGGCCCATGTTGTTGTCAAGGACCGCCTGAATGCCTCCGCTGCCGATAGTGACGCTGCTGTAGTTTGACAGCGCCGGGCCGTCATAGACGAAATCCACCGGGATCGGCGGCACAACGCCGGGCGGAAACAGCACCAGGTCTGAATAGGCTATTGTCAACGGCGGGATTGATTGCGGCGTGATGTTGATCAATCCCAGAGTTTGTCCGATGTTCTGGCTGATTGAGTTTATTGTCAGCGAGGTACTGATGCCAAGTGAGTCAATGTCCTGTTGCAGTGAGAAAAACGGGTTCCCGGCGCTGTCCAGTGTCAAGCTTGGTTCATCGATGTGTGCGATCAGTTGCGCCATGTCATAACGCCGCTCGATCAACGGGATGTTTAACTGGCTGGTCCAGCTCGGCGCTGCCGGTTTTTTGATCGTGCATTGCACGACGCTTAAAAACACGATTGCGACAATCAGGCCGAGCGCTATTTTAAGGCCCACACCCAGAGATGTGCGATCACGAAATGTGCGCGGTCCTTTTTTCTTGCGTCTTCTTCTGCGTCTGGCCATAGGTCAGTTCCAGTCCGCGTTTCAATTGCGGATTGTTCCTCCTCAGACCCGATTTGCAAGCCGGGCGCCAAGTTTGAACTGCTCACACAAGCATCTGAACCACAGACAGTTACGGACGACGTTTCAGCTTGAAGGGACCTGTAACTGTGGGGAGTGTCCAACACCTGTAGAGCGTGCGGGGAGACTGTTTGACTGGTTTCGCAAACGGACCCAGAACGGATGGCCGTTGACAGCTATGTAAGTGGCGCCTATACTTACTCCGGCTGATGAATAAATACGAACGTCTTTTATATATTTTAAATCTTGTTCGGTCTCATCAGGGATTGAACGCAGCGAAACTTGCGCGAAAATGTGAGGTTACCGAACGCACGATATTCCGTGATATCACAGCGCTTTCGTCGGCGAATGTGCCAATTTACTATGATCGAGGTTACAAGTTTCTGACAGGAAGTTTTCTGCCAACACTGAACTTTGATCTCAATGAGTATCTCCTGACCCGCGAAGCGCTTCGCACCACTCCGCTAAAACGCCTTCCGGAACGCCGCAAAGCGCTTAAATCGATAGAGGCGAAAATTGACGCCTGCCTCTCGCCACAGGTCTCCGAGGAGCGAAAGTATGAGGGGACCGGTTCGGAATTGTTTGTCAAAGAGCGTCCGCTTTCGGCCAGAGAGGCCCTCTGGTACGGCCTGATAGAGCGCGCTATCAGCGGTCGGCTGGTGATAGAGCTGGATTATGATGCGATTGATTCGGGCGCCAGAGTTCGGGCCGTTGAACCGCGATTTTCAATCTGCGCCTCGGGGAAATTCTATTTCGTGGGCTACTGTCTTCTGCGTAAAGACTACCGTACATTCAGGCTCAGCCGAATCAAAAAGTTGACTCTGACCGACCATCGCGCCGAACAACGCGCTGCGATTGATCCGAATAGTTACTTTCGGAATAGCTGGACCGTGTTCGGCGGCGAAATTTTGGACGTTAGCTTAGAGTTTTCCGGCCGGGCCGCCCGGCTGGTCGCCAGCGGTTCATATATGTCCGGCGAAGAGAAAGAACATCTGGCCGGGGGACGGCTCAGCTATCGAGTCAAAGTGACCGGGGTGGCTGAAATCGGGAGCTGGTTAATGGGCTATGGCTCCGAGGTGAAGGTGATCGCCCCCCCAGAGCTGCGGGAATGGGTCACCGAACAGGCCAGGGGCATACTCGAGCGCCATGCTTGAGTTGATGAGCTTTTATTAACAAGAGCTAATTCACATTTGCGGATTGACCACCTGATTTTCCGGCCAACTGCCGCTTCTAATAGTCACCGCTTGCCCGGTATTGTCAAAGGCAGTATGGTTGTCGGGGCGGGCGGGCTGATTATGCCGTTAGGCCGCTTCGCTTTTGTTTTGTTTTGAGATTATTGCCACCTGACGGGTGCCGCAAAGCCAGCCGGGCCCGGCGTTAGGGAAGGAAACAGATGAAAAAGCTGTTGGTGATATTTGAAGATGAGCGGCACGGTAATTTCGCGTCGCTGAGCCTGCTCAGGCCCACATATTTCTTGCGCAGCGGGATGACTGAACTGTGGGCCCATCTCAAACGTTCATTTCCCGGTTATGATCTGCGATTTGAAGCGCGGCCGCATCTGGCATATCCGGTTAAACGCCACAGTGGACTTCCGGTCAACGATTTTAATTTTCACGACTATGACCGTGTAGCGCTGGTCAATGGAACACTGATACCCGATGAGGAATTTCTGGACCAAATAGAAGCCTGCGATTCTGAAACTGCGTTTGTCTCTGATAGTGTAGTCGGGGCTTTTGTGATTGCCGGTGACAGCGATTGCGCAAGAGAATATGCTCAAATTAAGCATCAACCCGGCAAATACACCCCTTTCGCATCATCCCTCAAACATGTGACTGATTATACATTCAAATCGTATCGATACATCTGGGATTTGATGCAACACAGTCCCGATAATATCCGGCGCGACTTTGCACTCGCAGTGAGTGAATCTGGCGCTCCGGCCGGGGCAAACCAGGCCGGACGTCTGGATGGGTCACATGTGATTGCCCCCGAAGATGTATTTGTTCATCCGGAGGCAGAGATCGGCCCGACAGTCGTGATCGACGCCAGCCAGGGTCCGGTGTATATTGGGCGGGATGCAATCGTCGAGCCGCATTCGTATGTCCGCGGGCCGTTTTATCTGGCTGACGGCGCCTCGTTGCTTGGCGGTCGATTTTCCGGCTCCTCGGTTGGACCGGTTTGCCAGGTAGGCGGTGAGCTTGAAGAGTGCGTACTGCAGGGATATGTGAACAAACATCACGCAGGTTTTATCGGCCATAGCTATGTTGGAGAGTGGGTGAACTTTGGCGCTATGACGACGAATTCAGATTTGAAAAACAATTACTCGACGGTGCGCGTGTCAGTTGGCGGCCAACTGATCGACAGCGGCCAGACAAAAGTCGGCGCTTTTATCGGCGACCACACGAAATTTGGTATCGGAACTCTGCTGAACACAGGCCTTAACATTGGCGTATTCTGTAACATTTTTGGCGGGTCACTGGTGAGTGACAAAGAGGTTGCTTCATTCAGCTGGGGTTCATCGGGTTCCTGGAGCGAACATGCTATCGACAAAGCGCTGGAAACTGCCCGCCGCGCGCTATCCCGCCGGGGCTGTGAATTGTCCTCTGAAGACGAGAAACTTATAAGGCTGCTCAGGGGCTCAACGAAAAGGTAAACATTGATAGCCAATGCCAGGCACACTGCAAGGCGTTTGCGAAACAGCAAAGGAGAATAGTATGAAAAGGAAATCCATGAGCGTTCTGGCCCTGGCTGCAGTTGTGTGCGCGGTGTTTGTTCTGCAGGGCGCCAAAACGGCGCTTTCACACTGCCAGGTTCCGTGCGGCATTTACGATGATGAAGCGCGTTTTACATTGATGAATGAACATATAACCACCATTGAAAAGTCAATGAATGAGATCAACAAGTTGTCGGCTGATGTCGGAGCGAACATCAATCAACTTACGCGCTGGGTGAACAATAAGGAAAAGCACGCCGACAAACTGGCAGACATTGTCAGCTACTACTTCTCTGCCCAGCGAGTCAAGGCGCCGGCTGAGGATAGTGAACAGGCGCGCAATTCATATCTCGAAAAGCTGGAGTTGATTCATCAGATCATAGTTGCGGCCATGAAATGCAAACAAACCACCGACTTGGAGCATGTGAAAAGCCTCGGAAACTCTGTGGATAAGTTTCACGAGGTTTATTTCAGCCGTTGACATATTATATGCGCCAGATTTCTGGTCGAAACTTTCATCCGCTGACATTTGTATAAGAATTAGAAATATGCGGCTGGCCGGCTTGACAGTAGGCCGAAGCTGATATAGGATGGGAAAGTGTCAGGTTGTAAAGAAAATTAGTCACCCCCGGAGTCACCGCGAGCGCCCATGGCATTGGTTTCATCACATCGTTCATCACCGATGGATCTCCTCCGGGAGGCGCAAAGGCTTGCCGTCCGGCTACCTGCCAAAGATTCTCAGAGTGTGAACTGAGAGCGTCCGATGATTCGATCCGACATCCATTTTCCTGTCCCGGTCGAACACACCTTATCTGAAAGCGCTGTTCCAAACACTGCAGTTCCAAACACTACTCGTTTAGGCGCTTATCCCTGCGTTTTGGGGTTATCCACAATCAGTTTTGGCGCTCCAGGGTCGGTTGCAACGGTTAGCGTAGCGCTGGCTCTTTGGCTCTTTTTACAAGTCAGAAGATTCTCTCAAGCGTCTGTGATAATATCTCCGGCGCGCTCACCATTTTTCGCATATGGAGGAGGACAATGGCCGATACTGCCATTCCGGCGCAGAACGCGCCAGAAACTCTCGATGAATCATTGAAAGCATCGTTGATAAAGCCATCGAGAGGCCCGATGAAAATCCTCATCTGCTCCTCAGAATTGGAGCCGTTTGCCAAAACCGGCGGGTTGGCTGATGTCACAGCCGCCTTGTGCAAACGTCTGGCCCGCGCCGGGCACGAGGTCAAGTTGTTCTTGCCGAAGTTTAAGTCAGTTTACCAGACGGGCGTCAGGGGAAAGATGTCATCCGATTCTCTGGAAATCGCTTTCAACGGAAGCTCCCTGCCGTTGCGCTGGGAAATTTACCGCGACAAGGCCAATGGATTCGAAGTGGTCTTTGTGGTGAATGATGACCTGTTTCACCGGGAATCTATGTATCAAGACCCACAGACGGGGCTTGATTATCAGGACAATGACACTCGCTTCTTTTTTTTCTGCCGCGCGGCGCTTGAGATTGCCAAGAGTCTGGACTGGCGCCCGGACATCATCCACGCCAATGATTGGCAGTCGGCGCTGGTGGTCTCGCTGCACAAGACCTGTTACGCCGATGATCCGTTCTTTCAGAATACGCGCTCACTGTTGACCATCCACAACGCCGCATATCAGGGGGTGTTTGACAAGACATCATTGGCCAAGCTGGGAGATTGGGCCGCGAACCAAGAAACCGCCCGGGCCATGACTCATCGCGGGAAAATGAATTTTTTGAAATCCGCAATTCATTATGCTGACATTGTCAACACTGTTTCAGAACGTTACGCGGTTGAAATACAATCATCGCCGGAATATGGCTTTGGCCTTGAAGGCGCCCTGCGCCAGCGCAATGCGGATTTGTTTGGCGCGCTCAATGGCGTCGATTATGAAATCTGGGACCCGGCGGTCGATACATTGATCCCTTATCAATATAGCGTGAATGACATTAGCGGGAAATCCAAAAACAAGCTCTCGCTTCAGCGTGAACTCAAACTTACCGAAGACACACGGCCCCCGATGATTGGCATGATCTCGCGCCTGACCGAGCAAAAAGGGATTGATTTATTCCTTGAGATTGCCGAAGATATACTTTCACTTGACGTTCAAATGGTGGCGCTGGGCGAGGGCGGCCGCGAGTATGTCGCAAGTTTACGGGAACTGGAAAAACAATTCCCGAATAATTTTAGAGCGTTGATCGGTTTCGACAATCGCATGGCGCATACGATCGAAGCGGCATCGGACATGTACTTGATGCCGTCGCGCTATGAACCGTGTGGATTAAACCAACTGTACTCGTTGCGCTATGGTACGGCGCCGATTGTGCGTGAAACAGGCGGTTTGGCTGACACAATTTCCGAATATGATCCAGCTACCGGGGAAGGAATTGGTTTTGTATTCAAAAACTACAGTTCTGATGAACTGCTGGAGGCGATGTGCCGCGGATGATCGACAACCGCGGGAACCCATACTTGTTCCGCGACGCGCTCATGACTCTTCTTTGGGCTCAGGCTCTGC
>JADFNA010000472.1 GCA_022563625.1 Candidatus Zixiibacteriota bacterium | reverse complement strand
CTCACCGAACCCGTCCAGTCGTTTCTCGAGCAGACCGTCGACCACCTCGAAGGTCGAATCGCGCGGCGACAGGCCCGTCCCGCCGGTCAGCAGGATGGCCCGACAATCCGCATCGTCGACCAGCCGGCGCACTCGTTCGGCGATCTGATCCGGCTCGTCGGGGACGATGGCGTAGTCCACCACCCGGTGCCCAGCCGCCGCCAGGGCCTCGCCGTCCGATGAGAACTGCAAACAGAGTCCGGGTTCCGGAATCAAATGAATCCTCCACAGCGAAGAAGCCGAACACGCCTGCCCCGGCGATTATGGCGATCGACAATACTCCGATCAAGCGTGTGATTAAACGCCTGCGGTTTTCCAGGTCCTGTGGTCGATAGCCGGGCATCAAATTATCAACATCGGGAAGTGTGAACTCGTTGGTCGGTCATGCGCCCTGGCAGCCACAGTAGATTCAACCGGGCGGTTCAACCTTTCCCCGGACTCTTTAGCGTACAAAACTCTCTCCAAACCGCCCCGAATCTGTCTGGAACCCGTATTCACGCTCCTTCACGCTCCTTCACACTCCCGAAAGCTATGTGAATCACCGAATTACCCATATTGGAGCGTTATCGGGAGTGATTTCGACGGAAACATGCTTTCTCCATCGACTCGATTTGCTTCATTCGAGTGAGTAGTCATTTTCTGCGACGCAGTTGTTGCGTTAATTCCGGCTCTGGCTCGTACAGATCAACGGATTATGGGTCCTGACGAACGGCGACTTGTCTATTTTCCGGGCATTCTCAGCGGGAATTGAAATTTTCGGAGAGAAAAATCCGTTTTGATTTCATAGAACAGACTGTCAAGCGGCGCCAGGTGTATTGACCCGAATGCGAACATCGGTTCGGGGAAATAGCCTAGTTCCGGGCTGTGCGACAGGCGGAATCCCGGGTGAAAGCGAAGGGCCTCGATTCGTTCTTGGAGGAGTTTGCGGTCAGCCCGTAAGTTGACCCCTCTGGTCGATTCGACCCGGATACGTCCGTGGGTGTCAATCCAAATCATGGCTGTTTTCGGCGAATTTCGGTCATAGGCCAGAGCCGCGCCTACGGTCCGTTTTCCGGCCTGTCTGAGGGCAGGAACCTGGACGAATTCAACATTTTCCGGATACCAGCGAATGCGCATACTTTCGAGAGTAGATCGGGGAAATGGCTGCGTGTCGGCAACCCACTCGGCAGTTGGGTATTTGAGTTGACTAAAAAACTGCACGATCAGAATCCCTGTTCCGCCAATCGGTTCACCGCGAAAATCACCGGCATTGAATTTCGCCCAGTTGACAGCCACCAGAATCATTTCCGCCAGGTCAGGGCTGCTGGTGTAGACAATCTCCCGCGCTTTCGGCGAACCGCTTTGATCAATTTCGATACGCAACGCTGCGATGAGCGGCAGAATCGCTGTGTCGGCGATGACCGGAGGTGTGCGGTAAAAATATGAAGGAAACGAAACCAGCGCAGGCGGGTGGAACCCGTTGGCGCGCGAGGATTCGATTAACAAATCCGAATGAGTGACAGCCCCGGCGTTGTCCACCGGGAGGATAAGCCGGACAGGTGTGCCCAGCATCTTGTTACTGACCACAATCAATGCGCTCAAGGTGAAGGCAATGTTCTTACCTGCAAAACGCGCCGGGTGAAATTTTATGTCCCGGATTGATTTTGCATATGGCTCAAATTTTTGCGAATCAGCCGGGGTATAATTCCAGGCCAGGTTATCGACGCGGCCACTCTTATTCAAATCGATTTGCAGGCCGGTTACGATGAAGTCCGGCGGGAAAATTACTCTGCCCTCTGCCGAGATTACCGGCGCTGATTTCGGTTGTGGAAACTCCAGCCCGTAAAGATCAAATCTCTCTGCGGCAACGACCGGCTGGGAGATGGAAAAACTCGAAACCAGCGCAACAAGAATGGCCAGGGCGCTACTGCGCCAGCTCTCTTTGGCATTTATTATCATCGTAGGGTTATACCGCCTCGCGCTGAAATTTGTTTTGATTGATATTCTGGTTCAGATAGAGCATCTTCAAGTCTTCTTCCACCTAAAACCTGTTGTTGTATCTCATCTAATTCTTCTAATGTAAACTCCACATCTGGTTGTGGAACGTATAATTTAGCTAATTCAACACGAGCTCTATCTGGAGTAAGACCCTCCCATAATACTGCTACTCTTTCAGCATCAAATCCCATGTAAACCACTAAAGTTCCATTGTATATAAATTTTTTGCGTATATCAAAAATTCTTCC
>JADFNA010000471.1 GCA_022563625.1 Candidatus Zixiibacteriota bacterium | reverse complement strand
CCTTTCGCAGTCGCTGAGGTCAATGTCTCTGGCGGGGTTGACGTTCCGATACAAAGATATTTCCGGCTCCATTTTGGATATCAACCATCCAGCCCTACTGTATTACATATGCTGCAACATCTTTGAGGTTGTTCGCGATCGGCCAGTCTTGATGTTTGGCAATCTGGCGTAGTTTTTGATCGGGATGCACGGCAATCGCCCGGCTGGCTTTTTTCAGCAGATAGCGGTCATTGCCGTGATTGGCCAGCGCCACCACCCTATCCCATGACAGATCGTTCGCCGCCAGCCAGCGTTCGGCGTAGAGCGCTTTGTATTCGCCGTGTGGATGTGGCTCGATTAGCCGGCCGCTGTAGCGCTGATTCACAATTTCCGGCTCTGCTGCGATGATTTCGTCAATACCAAGATGTGTCATCAGCGGTGAGGCGAGCGGTTTGAGTGTTCCGCTGAGCAGGACCTGCCTGGCGCCTGTGTTTGCAAGTTGAGTGATGACCTGGCGGGCGCCGTCAAACAGGTTTTGTTTGATTGATTCATCCCAACAGCGCTGAATCCAGGTTTCTACCTCACCGACTTTTTGATTTCGCAGATAAGCGAGTTTGATTTGATACGATTTTGGCGGCGGAAAATACAGCGCCAGTAACAAAACATTTGCCGCTGTACCGATTCGTGTGACGTGCTCTTGTTGTAACAGGTACTTGAGGAACAACCGCTCCAGAGAACCCCTGACCAGTGTCCCGTCAATGTCCCAAAAGACAACCGCACTAGCCGACATGCGGCTCTTCCCGTCTGATCAACGCGATCCCTTCGATTACTACCGGAATCCCGCGCACAATACTCATAACCGCAGCCAGTATGGCCGACCAGTAGCCGATTTTCAGGCCGACATCAATCCATTCAGCGGGAAAAAGCGGCCAGCGCAGGAGGATTTCATCCATAACTGCCAGTGTCAACAGCCAGCTAAAGGAGAATGCTTTGAGTACGGCGAATGGTGTGCGCATAAACGGTGAGCCGGTGATGAATTTACCGATTCGGGAGGACATCATGGACTTCTCACCGAAACCGGAATAGCCGAAACGCAGGGAGTAATTTCGGATTGAATCTGTCAGAATACCCCGCGAGACAAACACGACGGGAATCCAGATGGGAATAAGATCGAGGTCCGCCAGAATAATCCACAGAACGGACTCGATTATTCGGTCGGCCACAATGTCGAGCACACTGCCCAGGGCCGTGGCCTGGTTGAGTTTGCGCGCCAGGTGGCCATCGAGCCAGTCACCGACAATCACTATTACCGCCAGCGCGGCCGCCAGCAATCTGGCCCAGATACTGTCACCATAGGCCAGCATCACCAGCGCGAATAGCAGCCCGATACGGGTCACAGTGACAATGTTTGGCCATGAAGCTGATTTTGCCATGAGTCCAATATGAAGTCCAATGGATTCAGGTCAAGCGCTCTACTGCCGACGGTTCCTGATTCGTTTCAATTCGGCAAAATCTCAAACGCGCCGAGCGTCAAGCAGTTGTTTAGCGCTATGACGTAAAATACTCAGTTACAATAAGTTAGAGGTTTCGCGGAGACCATACATTTTGACGTACGGATGTCGACTGATGGCGCTGTACCGGGACTCCCGCCCGGAAACTTACGTGTTTTGAATCTTCATTAAGATGGCCGAAAGTTCCGAAATTCAATCGGAGAGCGTATTGTTTCAGACTCCTGCTGGCGGAGCTTGGACTTTTGACAAAGAAAGTTCCGGTGATGTGTCACCGGGGCTCTTTTGTTTTGTTGTGTCGTGTTTCGTTCTACGACTTACTTCTTAGAAAGTGTGACATCTGTTTGTGCGGCTGACACTGGTTTGTTACTTTGAATCCAATTCTCTGTGCATTGACATTAACCTTTACAACTAATCAGGTCGATAACTTTCTACATCCCACCACCATCAGTTCCCCGCAGGATTCTGCCGACACTACCGACCGCTGTGACCGCATTCGCGCCGCTAAAGCTGACGCGATTAAGAACATAGGTCGTGCCGCTAATCTGACTGACCCAGGTAGCGCCGCCGTTGGTTGTCCGCAGGATAGCGCCGTCTTCGCCTACCACAGCGCCGGTATTCGCATCGCTAAAGCTGACACCATTGAGAGGAATCGTCACGCCGCTTGTCTGGCTCACCCAGGTGGCCCCACCATCGGCTGTCCGCAGGATCGTGCCGTTGCCACCTACGGCAACGCCAGTAGTTGCGTCGATAAAGGTGACTCCCCAAAGCGGAAACGT
>JADFNA010000470.1 GCA_022563625.1 Candidatus Zixiibacteriota bacterium | reverse complement strand
GCGTAAAACCCGGCAAAATTATCATTATCTCCTCGCCCTCCGGCGGCGGAAAAACGACCATTACCCGAGAGTTGCTCAGGCGCCACAGGGCCGACAACTGGCGTTTTTCAATCTCTGCCACCACCCGGCCGCGGCGCGCCGGTGACCCGAATGACCGCGAGGGCAAGGACTATTATTTTCTCACTCCGGCCGAATTTGCCAGAATGCGCACCAGCGGCGCCTTCGCCGAATCATGCCGGGTACACGAGCATTTATACGGCACTCCATGTGCGGCCCTGGATGAGACAGTCAGGAAAGGCGGGGTGATTCTGCTGGATATTGATGTCAAAGGGGCATTTAAGATCAGAAAAAAATATCCCCAGGCTGGCTCGATTTTCATCCTTCCGCCCTCAAAATCAGAACTCCGTAAGCGTCTGACCGCCCGGGGCACCGAAACCACCGCTCAGTTGAAAGTCCGCCGTGTGCGAAGCGTCGAAGAGATGCAACTCTATGACAAGTTTGACTTTACGGTGATTAACGAGGACCTCGATAAAGCTGTCAATATGGTTGACTATATTATATTGTCATTGCATACACGCAAAAAGAATCTGGATCGGGAACGAATAAGCCGTATTATCGGTTAAGTTATTTACCCAAAGCCGCTTAGAGAAATAGCTCGGATAATTATTTGACCTGGCGGCCGGGGTGTGGTACTTTAGCCCGCCAAATTGGCCTCCGTGTCCATTCAGCCAGAGGTCCGGGTGGCCAGCGTGAAACTGAAATTTGAAGGAGCCATTGATGAAATATACACCGATTGAAGGGGTAGATAAGAAAACGACCAATCGCTACGAGGCGGTAATCGTAACCTCACGCCGTGCGCGCTCGATTAACACTCATCGCCTGAAATTGTTGGAAATGATGATGGAGAACTCAGAAGTAGAAATTGACGGGACCAAGATTACGACCCTGGCCCTCAGAGATGTAATCGAAGGCAGGGTCAAATTTGAGATTCCCAGCAGCGACAAACAATCTGAAATCCAGTAATCGACGGACCGGGAACCACCCGAAAAGTGAAGCCAGCGCTTTCGGAAGATTTATAGCCGCCATCTCTGTTCCAAACCCCTCTCCCGCCTGCATAGCGTCAGACGGCGACCCACTCACATCAGCGCCGGCCGCCTCGGCAAAAGTTAAGCGCCTGAAACAAGTTATCGCTAAAGTGTCGCTGGCTCCGGTCGAAAAACTCAATCAAGCGGGCAGAGCCGCCATCAGAGCCGAAAGAAACGGCTGCATCGGAATGACGAGTTCGTAGCCGGCGGACCCACTGCCACAGCCGCCGGGGGCTGAGAACTGATCTCGGACACCCATCGGATTCTAGCATACACACAGGTCACGCGCTATGCCAAAACACCTTGTCATCGTCGAGTCACCGGCCAAAGCCAGAACGCTATCAAAGTTTCTGGGTAAGGATTATATGGTCGAGGCTTCAATCGGCCATATTCGTGACTTACCCAGCAGCGCCGCCGAGATTCCGGAAAAGTACAAATCCGAAAAGTGGTCGCGGCTGGGAGTTGATATCAGCAATGACTTTGACCCGCTGTATGTTATCCCCCATGACAAGAAAAAGCAGGTCCAGAAACTAAAAGCGCTGCTCAAAACTGCGGACCATCTTTATCTGGCGACTGACGAGGACCGTGAGGGCGAAGCAATCAGCTGGCATTTGATGGAAGCGCTAAAACCCGGCAAGAAAGTTTCGCGTCTGGTGTTTCATGAAATTACGAAACAGGCGATCTTAGAGGCGCTGGAAAACACGCGTGACATAGATTTGAACCTGGTGCAGGCGCAAGAAACCCGGCGTGTTCTGGATCGTCTCTATGGCTATCAGATTTCGCCTCTGTTGTGGAAAAAGATAGCCCCCCGTCTGTCGGCCGGGCGGGTGCAGTCGGTGACAATCAGGCTGGTTGTTGACCGTGAAAAAGACCGCAGCGCGTTTGTCGAGTCAGAGTACTGGGACCTCAAAGGCATGTTTCAGACAACCTCTCAAGAAGTGTTTCCGGCGGCCTTGCGAGAAGTTGGCGGGAAAAAAGTCGCTGCAGGAAAAGACTTTGATCCGTACACCGGAAAACTCAAAGGCAGCAAGCTCATCCAGTTCGACCAAAATGCCGTCGAGAAACTCAAGAGCCAGTTGGAAACGGCCAGTTGGTCAGTTGACGACGTAGTATCCAAGCCGGTCAAACAGTATCCGTCGCCGCCTTTCACCACCAGTTCTCTTCAGCAACAAGCCGGCGGCC
>JADFNA010000469.1 GCA_022563625.1 Candidatus Zixiibacteriota bacterium | reverse complement strand
CAAGAATAACTTCAACGGATATCGTTTCTGTCCTCGTTGTTCGGCGGAACTGGAGCGGAGAAATCTCGATGGCCGCCAGCGGCTGGTGTGCCAGAGCGACGACTGTGATTTTATCTATTATCACAACCCGGTCCCGGCCGCCGGAGTGGTGATCTATGGTCCCGAAGGGTTGCTGCTGGTCCAGCGCGCACATCCTCCGTGTGTCGGATGGTGGTGTTTGCCGGCCGGATATATGGAATGGGACGAATCGCCGGAAAAACAGCGGTCCGCGAAACGCGCGAGGAAACAGGGTTGGCAGTTGAACTCAACGCGCTTTTTGGTGTCTACTCCGGCGACGATGACCCGCGTGTTAATGCGGTCCTGGCGCTATATAGCGCCAGAATTATCGGCGGAAAATTGCAAGCCGGCGATGACGCCTCCGATGCGGGATACTTTACCCTCGATGCGCTTCCCGAGAAAGTGGCGTTTGCGGCGCATCGACAGGCGATTGCAGACCTCAAAAAAAAACTGGCCTTCGGAGCATTTCCTCCGTAAACCATAGGGGGGCCGGTGTTGCGCCGATTGCGCCGATTGTGCCGATTGCGGCCGAATGCGGCATCATCAGGCCAGTTATTAAGTTCAATAATGAATACCGCAATGAACGATTCCCTGGATAACCAATTCCTTTCGCAGGATACTATCGCAAGTCAACCGAAAGCGGCCCGGCCGTTGTTAATTGCCGTGGCGGCCGGTCTGTGTCTGCTCTTAGCGCCGGGTCCTCTATTGGCTGAGGGAGCAGTTGAAAGTTCGGCTGCTGATTCAAGTCCCAAATACAAGAAGTATACCCGCGCCAGGAATTCGGTCAAATATCAAAAAGCCCTCAAAATAACGGCGTTTGATAACTTGCTGACGTTTGCCGCCTTTGACCCCGGAAGCGGCCAGGTCATTGCCAGCGCAGAAATGCCTCTGGATCAACTTGCGGGTGGAAAATCGGGAGTGTCAATAGACGCAGACGGGATCGGATTACTTAACAACCGAATCGAGTTCAACGAGATTCGCAAAATCACTGACACCGTCTACCGCAGCAAAAAACACCGAAAGAAAGTGGTGGTTGAAATCACACTCTGGACAACGTCTGACGCTGCCCGGGTAAACCGTCTTTCTTCGCCGGACCGGTTTGTCGCCGGGGAAGGCTTTTTCGCCGCTCCCGGAAGTTTTATCCGCGGCTATGTCTTGTCATTCGGAAGTGATGTGAAAATCGACGGTGAAATCAACCGTAGCGTGATCACATTCGGCGCTGATATTTTCGCCGGCCCAAAGTCTGTCATTCGAGACCATGCCATAGCGATCGGCGGAGAAGTGATTATGGAATCCGGCGCGCGGGTGTACGGACATATCCTGACCAAGACCGGCCCGCGCCGGCTGGCCCGGCGCGAGCGTCCCTGGAAAGTTGAGAAACAGACTCTGAGTTTCACCCCTTCGTTTGCCTACAACCGTGTTGACGGATTCGCGCCGCGTGTGGGATGGACGTTTTCTGACGCTGACTCGGCGCTTCCCACGATGCGGCTCACCTATGGGTTCGGGGGGACATCAGAGCGTCAGCGGGCGAGGTTCTCAATCAAACAGCCGCTGATTGGACGGGGTAAGGTCTCATTGGTTGGCGCCGCATACAAAGAACTCAAGAGCGATGATGACGAACTTATTCCCGAATGGCAAAACACATTGCTGGCGCTGCTGGCCACGACTGATTACAAAAATTACTACGAGGCCGAGGGTGGCGAAATAGGACTGTCTTACAGTCCGCGCCGTAAGTTCGACATGTCGTTAAGCTTCTTTTCGGATAAAATGCGGGCCCTGCCGTCGACACCAAAACTGTGGTCGTTGTTCGGCGGCGAAAAGGATTTCGCCAGAAATTTCCAGGGACTGTCAGCCGCGGATTCAGACAGCGCGGCGCGGGAAATCAACGGAAGGCGCGTTGCCGGTATCAAAATCTCCGCGGACCTGAGCGCAAAGCATTCTCTGGTTGAAAAGCGCGCCGATTGGGAAACACATCTGGACCTGGAAAAAGCGTTGGATAATCTCGATTCAGACTTTGAGTTTTTCCGCTGGGAACTCTCGGGTCTGCTGACCTACAATTTCACACGCTACTCGGTGGGTCAGATTCGCGCGCGATTCGGCGGGTCATCGGGAAACTTGCCGATTGCGCGGAGTTTTTTCCTGGGCGGCTATCGCTGGCTGAGAGGCTTTGAGCACAAAGAATTCCAGGGCGGGGAGTTCTGGGCCGCAACACTT
>JADFNA010000468.1 GCA_022563625.1 Candidatus Zixiibacteriota bacterium | reverse complement strand
ACGGCCTTTCATATCGTCTGATGGCAGCGGAATGACCGTTACGGTTGTCTCGGATACAACGTCGCTGGTCAGCCGTTGGATGGCTAAAGCGATGGCCTTGCGGGCCTTCATATCCGCGTCGTCGCGGATACGCTGCTCTATCTCGTGGATCTTCTTGGCTGCTTCGAGCTCCAACTCATCCTCTACACTCTTGAAGAGTTGGGCCAGAGCGTCTTCGCTTGAGAGTCCGGATACGCGTTCCAGCTCGGCAACCTGCTGTTGTTTGATTTCCTCCGCCTCTTTGTCCAGTGCTTGGAGCTGCTGCTCCTTCTCTTGCAGGTTCTGCTCTCGCCGCTCCAGGTTATCCAGCTTACGCTCTAGGTTGTCTTCCTTCTGCGTTAGCCGGCGCTCGGAGCGCTGCGTCTCGGCCCTCCGCTCCCGATACTCCGCCTCTGCCGTTGCTCGGGTACGGTTGGCCTCTTCTCGACTCTCTTTTTGCAGCTGTCGTTGCTTCTCTTCAGCCTCCTGGATGATCCTTTCGGCTTCTACTGTTGCAGCGTCTACTCGCTTCGCCAGTCCACCGGTCGCCAGCGCCACTAAAGCGGAAAAGGCGCGGGCAATTGGGTTGGACAATGAACTACCCCTTTCTTGAATTCCCCTTTCAGGTCCCCCAAAAAATAAGGGTTGACCTGGCGCAATCGTACCGTTGAACGCCGTGGGATGTCAAGCTATTTTCCCCGTATGACGCCTCCTGGCGAGGCAGAGTGAGGCGTTGCGAAAAGGGAGCACTTTATCTGCCACTCGGCGCTGATGCGGCATCTCGCGTATGCATGCTAGCCCGCAGGTCAGTCCAGCCGGTCATGTATAATGTTAGCCATCTGGCAGCGGAGGGGACCCCTGTTCATCGCGATCTTTGCATCCGCCCTGGTCTCCGCCTGGGTCTATACCAGCTTCCTTGAATGGGTTTTCCACCGGTTTGTCATACCGGCTGGCCAGCAGCGGGCCGGGGATTTATAATAACCGGCACTTCTGGAATTTCGGACTGATCTATCGTGACAAACCGAGCTGGTCACTCGGCGCGGTTTTTTCAAATCTGAATCGAGGGCGTATCAACGGCCAGCGAAGCGCCATGGAACAGCTTTATTCACTGTCAGTTCGCCCCCTGTCGAATGCGTCACTAACACTCAGCGGTGAACTGGCCGTTTCTACGACACAGAATTTTAAGCAGGGTGTGTTTCGCCTGGGCGCCGAGGGCGAACCGATTCAGGGTTTGAAGCTCTACGGTTCGTGGCGCGAGGGAGACGACTTTGAACTCGGTGTGCGTGTCAATTTCACCCGTTCATTTGTGGGAGGACAGAGCCGCCACGACAACGCGGCTGATGTGCGTAGCGCAACAAGCTATGTCGGGTTCATCACCGACCGCCAGCGCTCTATTACGCCTGCCAAACAGCGCGAACTGCTGGTCGGACTCAGCGGCCGGATTGAAGAGAACCCGACACAGCCGGTGTTCGGCCGGCGCCGGGTTGCGTTCGCTGATTACATTCTGGCGTTGTACCATGCCGCAGTCGATGAATCAATCGGCGCAGTGCGCCTGGTCGTCGGCCCAAACTCACTTAGCTGGGGGCAAACTCAGGAAATAAAAGCGGCGCTAGAAAATCTGTCCGGCGCCGGAAAGCTGGTGCGGGTATATCTGCATGGACCGTCGAACCGTAACTATTATCTGGCCTGCTCGGCGGATGAAATCCTGCTGGCGCCGGCGGGATTTTTGGGATTGACCGGCCTGCGGGCCGAGCAGACGTTCTATGCCGGTACACTGGAGAAAATCGGGATCTCAGTTGACGGAGAGCGTATCGGTGATTACAAGGCCGCCACTGAGTCATGGATGAATCGCGGGCCCAGCCAGGCCAATCAGGAGATGATGAACCGCATTCTTGATAATCTGTACGATCAATTCGTTTCAGAAATTTCGCGGGCGCGCTCGCTTACTGACGAACAAACCCAAGAACTTATCGATCATGGTCCGTATACGTCAATTGAAGCGAAACAGGCGGGATTGGTTGACGAACTGATCTACCCTGATCAACTGGAACGCAAAACTATTCCGGGTATATCCGGCAAAGTTGGCCTGATTGATTATGTATCCGAAAAGTACATACGCGACGAATGGACAGCGCGTCCTGTCATTGCTCTGGTAGTCGCCGAGGGTGATATTGGTGACAGTCCGCCTGATGGAGGCTCACTTGTGCGTGGAACAATTTCACCCCAGAGCATGGCCCGGGCATTCAGGCAGGTGA
>JADFNA010000048.1 GCA_022563625.1 Candidatus Zixiibacteriota bacterium | reverse complement strand
TGAAAAACACATACCCCCACATGTCGCGGCGCTGAGAGAATATCAACCCGGCAAACCTATCGCCGAGCTGGCGCGCGAAATGCGGCTCGACAGGATTGTCAAGCTTGCTTCAAATGAAAACCCGCTGGGCGCGTCGCCAAAAGCGCTCTCGGCGCTCTCGAATTTGTGCGCCGACTCCAATCGCTATGCCGATCCGCATAGCTGGGAGCTGACACACGCGCTGGCTGACAGGCTCGGTGTAACGCCCCGGCGGATAATTTGCGGAGCCGGAACTGATTCGCTTTTAGCAAACATACTTCTGGCCTTCAGCGAAAAGGGCGATGAAGTCCTTACCGCATCAGGTACCTTTATCGGAATACTCGTTAACACCAGAAAATACAACCGCAAATTAATCACCGTTCCGCTCGACAACTACCGCTTTAACCTGGCCGCCCTGGCAAGCGCGGTCACCGACAAAACGAAGATAATCTACATTGCAAATCCCAATAACCCGACCGGCTCGATTGTCACCGGCGATGAGTTAAGCGGTTTTCTCAAGAAAGTCCCGGGACATGTGCTTGTCGTCCTTGACGAAGCTTATTTTAATTACTCCAAAACCATAGCGGACTATCCCGACGGACTGACTTTTGATGCGCCGAATCTGATTGTCACGCGCACGTTTTCCAAAGACTACGGTCTGGCCGGGTTGCGCATCGGTTTTGCGGTCGCACAAGAAGAGATTATCAATACACTATACAAAGTCCGCCTGCCTTTTGAACCCAGCTCAGCGGCGCAAATTGCCGCGCTGGCTGCGCTGGACGATGACCAGTTTCTGGCTGAAACATTAGCGCAAAACGAGCGCTCATTGAAAGTCATGTCCGAAAAAATAGGCCGTTTGGGGATTCATGTTGTTGACTCCAGCGCGAACTTCCTGCAGATGATTTTTGATTCCGAGTCATTCGCCGCTGAGTTTGCCGGCGCCTGTCTGAATCGGGGACTGATCCTGCGCCACACACCGGCTTTCGGCGTCCCGGAGGGCGTACGAATCAACAGCGGTACTGATGGAGAAACAGAGTTTGCTCTGGATATTATCGAAGTTGTGTATCATCAACTTAAAGACACACCGGCGTCACACAACTGCACGTCATTTATCCCATGAACACATGCTGCACAAAAACTATTGAACTAATTTTAGCGTGAGGAATATATGAAGTTTGTTTCATTTTTGAATCAACAAGGCGCCGAACGAGTCGGATTAATAGTCAACGGGCGCACATTTGATCTGGCAATGTACGGCGAGGCGCTGTCACACACGGTCCCATCGACTATGGCTGAGTTTCTGCAAGAATCAGGCAAGAATCTGGACAGCGCACGGAAGATTGAACAGGCGCTGAAAGATGGCGCATATGACAAGCGCCAGGATGATTCTCAGATCAAAATGCTCGCGCCGGTCCCGCATCCGACGTCCTGCCGTGACGCGTATGCCTTCCGTCAGCATGTCGCCACCGCCCGCAGAAATCGCGGGGTCCCAATGATCGCCGAGTTTGACCAGTTCCCCGTCTTTTACTTCACCAATCACAACAGCATCATTGGCGCCGGTGAATTGATCGTCGAATCAGATCATCTTGAGAAACTTGACTTCGAATTGGAAGCGGCGATTGTGATAGGCAAAAATGGCAGAAACATCGCGGCCAAAGACGCAGACAGTTACATTTTCGGCTACACTATCATGAATGATTTTTCCGCGCGGCTGCTACAGATGGAAGAGATGAAACTCAATCTCGGACCGGCCAAGGGAAAAGATTTCGCCACAGCCATCGGTCCATACCTGGTAACTCCCGATGAACTGGCCGATCACCGGATAGACACATTGTCCGGCGCACAGTATGATTTGCGCATGACTGCCAAACATAATGGCAAATTGATTTCCGAGGGAAATCTGAAAGATATGAACTGGACATTTGCCGAAATTATCGAGCGCGCCAGTTACGGTGTTGAACTTTTCCCGGGTGACGTGATAGGCTCCGGCACGGTGGGGACCGGATGTTATCTGGAGCTAAACGGCACACGGACGCTTGAGGCAAAAGAAAAAGGCGAAACATACCAGCCCGTCTGGCTTGCGTCGGGTGATACCATAGAACTTGAAATCACTAATTTGGGTTCGCTCTCACATACGATTGTCAAAGCAGACGGAAATCGCTCGATCCTGGCCAAGAAAAAGCCGGCGGAAACTGCGGTAGTTTAAGCGGCCATGTTTAGGTTGAGCGTTGCATGTTAAGTGTAGATCCAAAGCAGGCGCCGATAAAAGACATACACGGTTATCTTCTGGGCGGCGCCGCCCCGCGGCCGATCGCTCTTGTCTCAACGGTGTCTTCATCCGGCGCCCGAAACCTTGCGCCGTTTTCTTTCTTCAATGCTTTTTCGGCCAACCCGCCGCTGGTTGTCTTTTCTCCTTCCCGCCGTCTGCGTGATTCAACGGTCAAAGACACTTACACAAACCTGCTCGAAACAAAAGAGTGTGTCATACAGGCGGTGACCTATGACATGTCTCAGCAGGTTAATCTGGCTTCGGCTGAATATGATTCAGAAGTTGATGAATTTGTTAAGAGCGGACTGACCCCGATTGAATCAGAGGTAGTCAAACCGCCGCGCGTGAAGGAGTCTCCGTATCAGATGGAATGTAAACTTGAGAGGATGATTTCGCTGGGTACCGGAGGCGCAGCGGGAAATCTGGCGCTGTGCGAAGTGTTGCGTTTTCATATCGATGAGAATATGTTTGATAAAGGTGTGATGCAACCCGACAGACTGGATTTAGTGGCGCGCATGAGCGGCGCCTTCTATTGCCGCGCCAGCGGAGCGGCCGTGTTTCGTATACCCAGGCCGGGGAAATCTCCGATGGGCTTTGACGGCCTACCCGAGTGTATCAAAAGTTCTCCAACTCTGACCGGCAACGACCTGGCGCAGCTGGCCGGAGAGGAATCGGTCCCGAATCTTGCCGACGCCTGCGCTGCTGTCGAAGCGGTTCCGCAGCCCTCGGGCGCCAGCGAAGAATCATTTTATCGCTTCCTGGATAATCTGGATTACAAGCAGGCGCTGGGGACCGCCCGCGCGCTTGATGGCCAGAACCACTCGGACATAACGCGGCTGTATGAACTGGCCGCGCATTGCGCGCTGGAAAGCGCCGGCGACACCGAGTTTGCCTGGAATGTGGCGCTGTATGCGCGGCGCGCATCACTTTGATTTGTTCATCAACCGGAAACATAATGTCTCAACCACTCTGGGTTCCATCCGACGAGCGAATCGAGAATTCCAACATGATGCGCTTTATGCGCCAGGTGAATGATAAATTTAATCAAGAGTTCTCCCGCTATCACGACCTCTATCAGTGGTCGGTGGACAACATTGAAGAGTTCTGGCCGGAATTGTTTGAAACATCCGGACTCATTTGTTCGGCAAGATATACGTCCGTGCTTTCGGAGCATGTCATGCCCGGCGCAAGATGGTTCGAGGGCGCCCGGTTAAACTTCGCTGAGAATCTGCTGCGTTATCGAGATGACAGGCCGGCCATTGTCCACTGGCGTGAGGATTCGCCGCCTGAGTATCTAAACTATCGAGAGCTGTATCAAAAAGTCGCCGCCTGTGCGGCCGGACTCAAACGACTCGGAGTGGAAGCTGGCGACCGCGTGGTCGGGTATCTGCCGAATATACCGGAAACAGTCATCGCCATGCTGGCCACAACTTCGCTGGGAGCGCTCTGGTCGTCTTGCTCTCCGGATTTTGGCGCACAGGGCGTGTATGACCGGTTCGGACAGATCGAGCCGAAGATTTTGATCGTCGCTGATGGCTACAGGTATCAGGGCAAAGTGTTTGGCCTGCGCGATAGAATCTCAAAACTCCGTGAATCAATAGGCTCAGTGGAAAAAGTAATAGTGATCAACGTTGTCGAGACAGGTTTTCCCGATATCAATGACTCAGCCCTGCCGTGGGAATCACTGCTTGAGGGGCGCGAGACAGAAATGACGTTTCATCAGGCGCCGTTTGACCAGCCGGTGTATATCATGTATTCCTCCGGCACAACCGGCAAGCCAAAATGCATTGTGCACGGCGCCGGGGGAACCTTGCTGCAACACTGGAAAGAGCAGGCGCTGCATACAGACATGTCACGCGATGATGTGCTGTTTTATTATACCACTTGCGGCTGGATGATGTGGAACTGGCTGGTCAGTGGACTGCAAATCGGCGCTACGATATTTCTGTATGACGGGTCGCCCGGGTATCCCTCGCTTGAGACTTTCTGGAGGGCTATCGAACAGGAAAAGGTCACTGTTTTTGGCACAAGTCCGAAATTTCTGTCAATCTGCCAAAAACAGGGTCTCGAACCGGGCAAATCCCATGACATGTCCTCACTTAAAACAATCCTGTCCACCGGTTCACCATTATCCGCAGAAAATTTCCGCTGGGTATACGATAAGGTAAAATCTGATCTGCAGCTATCTTCTATTTCCGGCGGAACTGACATCGTGTCATGTTTTATGCTGGGCAATCCGGTATTACCGGTTTACAGCGAAGAAATTCAATCGCGCGGCCTGGGAATGAAAGTTGAAACATTTGATGAACACGGTAAAAGCGTCAGCGGTGAAATCGGCGAGTTAGTATGCTCAGCGCCGTTTCCTTCGATGCCCGTCTCATTCTGGAATGATCCGGACGGCTCAAAATACCGCGCGGCCTACTTTGAAAAATATCCGGGAATCTGGTGTCACGGTGATTTTATCAAAATCACCGAGCACGACGGCGTGATTGTCTATGGCCGCTCAGACGCCACGCTAAATCCCGGCGGAGTGCGAATCGGCACAGCCGAAATATATGGCCCGGTTGAAGCGCTTGATCAGGTCACAGACAGTGTGGTTGTTGGTCAAAAGTGGAAAGGTGACCTCAGGATTGTTCTGTTTGTTGTCCTCCGAAACGGACTGAAACTTGACGAAAAACTCATCGGTAAAATAAAATCAGCGATACGAAAAAGCGCCACAGCCCGGCACGTTCCGCCACTGATACTGCAGGTCAAAGACATTCCTCGGACAATCAGCGGCAAGAAAGTAGAAATTGCCGTGACGCGCATGATTCACGGGCAACAGGTCACTAACCGCGAAGCGCTCTCAAACCCCGAAGCTCTTGATGAATACAAAGACATCCCGGAGCTAGCCTGAAATACACGTTCATCTTATCAGAATAATTTCATCACGGGTACTGCCAGCCGCAGGCCATATAGCCGCCATCAACTGCGATAGTCTGTCCGGTAATGTATGACGCGCAGGGTAGGCACAAATAGGCCGCCAGTGAGGCCACCTCATGCGGCTCGCCGATTCTCCTGAGCGGCGTGTGTTTGATAATTGACTCATATTTGTCTCTATCAGAAAAAACCGGGGCCGCCAGGGGGGTGTTGATATACCAGGGCGCAACTGCGTTAACACGGATTCCGTCTTTGGCCCAGTCCACCGCGAGGTTGCGCGTAAGTTGATTCAACGCGGCTTTGCTCATGGCGTACGGAGCGCCTGAGCTCATATGCGCCAGCCCTGCCACAGAACTGATGTTCACAATGCTGGCCGTTTCAGATTTCTTGAGAAGCCCGTAAGTTTGCTGGCACATGTCAAAAACTGAAGTCATGTTTGTTTGAAATATCCGCTCGGTTTCCCCGGCCGTGTAATCCTCCGGCTGTTTGCGTATGTTCATGCCGACATTATTGATTAGTATGTCAAGTGATTCTGACTGGCGGGTAATCGCTTCGACAATTTTCTTACGGCCCTCAGCAAGTGAAACATCAGCGCAGATTCCACCAACACTCCGGCCGTCACTTACCCACGTGTCCACACAAGCGTCAATGTCAACTTGCGTGCGCGCCACAATTGTGACTGCCGCGCCAAGTGACAGCAGCTGCTCGGCGATAGCTTTGCCGATGCCTTTTGTTCCGCCGGTAACCAACGCGCGTTTTCCGTTCAATTTCCATAAATCTGTCATAAATAATTCAGCCCTGTACCTCTCTTCGCTATTGTGTACTCAGGATACACAACCGGCGCTTTCCCGGCAAGAGCCAAACAAGATTTGCGCCAGGTTTAAATTCTGGTATCTTGGGCTGCGCGGCCCGCAGTTCCATGGCGCCAGAGCCCCACAAACAACAGTTGGATGTATATGAACGGAAAGATTTGCATATGATAAAAGTCGCTTTCACCGGCGCGCAGGGTGTCGGCAAAACCACTATCCTCGAATCTGTCCGCACACGGCTGGAGGCTGAGGGGAAAAATGTGGAGACCCTGCCGGAGTTAATCCGCGAATGCCCCTATCCGGCCGACCGGGAATCGACATTCAACACCCAGCTTTGGATTTCCTCTCATACCATCATGCGCGAGACCGACCTGGCTGAACAGGCCGAGATTGTCCTGGTGGACCGGCCGATCACAGACATAGCCGTCTACAAGGAACTGGTCAAAGCCAACAAGGGCATGACCGAGGACCAGGACCGGCTCCTGAGCGGAATCGTCGATTCCTGGAAACACACCTATCAACTGTTTTTCCATATCACCGTCCCGCTTGAGGACTGGAAGACCCGCGATTTGGAAGATGGCTTCCGCAACACCGAAGAAGAGGTCTATTTATTCCTGGCGAAACATTTCGCGCGGGTCGCCCCCGATGGGCATCACCATATTGAGAACATAGACCTGGATAAAAGTGTGGCAACTGTGTATGAGAAGATCGCGGCAATTGTGAGTGAGGACTGATAACCGACTTTGCGCCGCCCTGTGGCCCCTTGCCAGGAGCCAGTTTTTTTCGCATTGTTGGGCAATTCGCGGTGGTAAATCAGCCACGAATCAGGGTCTCTTTACTCTGGATAATCAAAACAGCCAGGGAACAACCGGCTCTCAGTTGGCGTACACCAGACTATGAATTCTGAAACCATCAACTTCAACACAAACCCATTCTAAGGAGTGAGTGACACATGAGACTCTTCCGTCTGTTTAACAACGTATTGACAATCGCGCTGGCGATCTCAGCGATCACCGCGCTGACAACGCAAGCGGCCCGTCTGGGCGGCCAAGTATCCCCGACATTCCAGACAATAAACCTGAAACTGGATGCCGGACTGGCGGACTATACCGGCTATGTGGCGATTGACCTCAATGTGGCCAGCGCAACGAGCTCGTTTCAACTCCATTCCGAGGGGCTGGACATCAAGACCACTACCTTGCGCGGCCGGGGCGGAGAGATCGCGCATTCATTCGCGCTCGAGGGCAAGGACAGTGACAGTCCAGATCGGATCACCATCAAAGCCAACAAAGAACTGTCCCCGGGAAATTATCGTCTGGAAATTACTT
This sequence comes from Candidatus Zixiibacteriota bacterium, assembly GCA_022563625.1. Classification (GTDB taxonomy): domain Bacteria; phylum Zixibacteria; class MSB-5A5; order GN15; family JACZUZ01; genus JADFNA01. Next base: position 1,701 of record JADFNA010000048.1, on the reverse strand, counting down.
TCGCCAATGACTTCAATACCAAAGCCAACAGCCTCTATCGGCTGGAAGTTGACGGCAATGGCTACAGTTTCACCCAATTCGAATCAAATGAAGCCCGCGAGGCGTTTCCCTGCTTCGATGAGCCGTCATTCAAAATCCCATATCAGATGACACTGATTGTGCCTGAGGGGCATGAAGCAATAAGCAACACGCCGTTTATCAGCGAAAAAACAAGCGACGGCTGGAAAACCGTTACTTTTGAAAAGACCCCGCCTCTGCCCAGCTATCTCCTGGCGCTCGCCACTGGAACTCTCGAGTACACCGAGATTCCGGGAATGTCGATTCCGGGGCGGGTGGTGACGGTCGCTGGAAAATCTGATATGACCGCCGAGGCGGTCGCCTCAACTCCGCCGATTCTGGCGGCGCTGGAAAAGTATTTCAACAGCAAGTATCCATTCAAAAAGCTTGATCTGATCGCTGTCCCGGAGTTCTGGGCGGGCGCGATGGAAAATGTCGGCGCGGTGACCTACCGTGAAACACTTTTGCTGCTTGATCCGAAAAAGGCCAGCGTCTCACAGAAATTCCGATTGGCAAGCGTCACGGCCCATGAACTGGCGCATATGTGGTTCGGCAATCTGGTGACTATGGAGTGGTGGGACGATCTGTGGCTGAATGAATCTTTCGCCACCTGGATGGGCAACAAGATTACCGACCAAGTGTATCCGCAGTATCAGGTCAAAGTTCGAAACGCGCGTTCGGCCTCCGGTGTGATGGTCGGCGACTCCCGTCCGTCGTCCGAGGCGATACGCCGCCAGGTCGAAGATGAAGAAGAGCTGACACGCAACATCGGCGCCATTTATCGGAAAGGCCATGCGGTCCTTGGCATGTTTGAAAACTGGCTGGGAGAGGAAAATTTCCGAAATGGTGTGCTGGAATACGTAGAGGCAAACAAATTCGGCAATGCCACCGCTGAAGATCTCTTCAGCGCGCTTTCACACGCCTCGGGGATAGATGTGAACACCGCGATGGGGACTTTTATTTTGCAAGCTGGTGTGCCGATGGTGGACGTGCAGATGGGCATGGATGGCGCCGTGACACTGACCCAGTCGCGTTTTGCGAACTATGGTATTACATTACCGGAATCAGACAATTGGACAATTCCGATTGAGCTGAAGTATTTCGACGGCTCCAATGTCCGTACGCAGTCGACTGTTTTGAGGGAGAAATCACAGACGATTACTCTTGAAGCCGATGGTGACATCCAGTGGGCCATGCCAAACGCCGGATTCACCGGCTATTACCGCTGGAATGTTGCGCCGGACATGCTGGCGAAAATCGCTGAAACGGCGCCGAAAAACCTGACCCCGAGGGAGCGGATTGGTTATCTGGGTAACCTGTCGGCTTTGCTTGACGCCGGAAAGATCAGCGGCGGTGATTATCTCAAGGCCGTTCGCATGTTCGCCAATGACGAGAACCCGAACGTGGTTCGCGCAGCGCTTTCCGGATCCCGCGGACCTGGCGCGGTTCATCGGCCTCTTTCTTGCGGCCACCAACGTAATCGAGATCGCAATCGAAATGGCGATCACTCCGTGGTTGATCCGACACGTCGGTGTTCCAAGTGCAAACCTCGTCCACCCGTTTCTCACACTATTGAGTTTCGGAGGATTGGCCTACCAGTACAACATAGTGTCCGGCGCGATCGCCCGGATGAATGGAGAGATG
>JADFNA010000467.1 GCA_022563625.1 Candidatus Zixiibacteriota bacterium | reverse complement strand
GTACCCATCGACCTACGTACAGCCGTCTATGTTCCGGGGTACTTGCGCATGAGTGAGAGCGACCTGCTGGCGAGACTGTCCGGAGTCAGGGGGAGGGCACGTCTTTTCGCCACCGCCCACGGCAGCCTCACCGTCGTTCTCGCGGCCGGCACGCTCTTCATCCTCGCCGCGACGCTCGACTGGCTCACCGACCTGCCCGCCATGCTCCGGCTCGGCATGACGCTCGCGGTCGCCGGGGCGATGGCGTGGTGGCTCCGGCGGCTGGTCTGGCGGCCGGCGACTGCGCCCATCGCCCTCGAGGCCGTCGCGCAGCGCCTCGAGCGCCACTTCGGCACCTTCGACGACCGGCTCGCCAGCACCGTCAACTTCCTGAGCCACGACGCCGAGCGGGATCCGCTCACGCAGCAGGTCGTCGCCGAGACCACCGACCTCGTCCGCGACCTCTCGCTGCCCGACGCCTTGACCGCCCGGCCCACCCTGCGCCGACTGGCCCTGGCCGTCCTGCTGGTCGGCGCGCTCGGCGGCGCCCAGTGGGCGTCCGGCTTCCCCGGCATCGGGGCGCGTACTTTATCCATTTCGCCAGAGCCCGCATGATCTGCGCTGTCGTTATCCGCTGAGAGGATATCGAATTCAAAAAGTCCGCCGTCACTTTCAACAAACACCCGCTCCCGTGTGGCGGCGAACGCGCCGCGCGTTGTCCCGGCGGGTCCGGTCAAACACACAGCGGCGCCATCAACCTCGGCGCTGAATGATTGATCAGCGACTGTGATTGTGTACCCGCCTTGCGTTTTCGATACGTCTATCTCAACGTTTCGCCCGTTATGAATTAGTGTGTGCTTGGCCATATTTCGCGCAGACGGTTAAACGGTTTGGCCCAGACGCCAGTTTTTCAGGGACATCCAGGGTGACAGGAATGCCTCATCCTCGTCATCCAACACGCCGCTCAGATGTTGATGGGCGCCGAGTTCGAGCGCTAACCCGGCAATCGCCAGCGCGCGGGTCCATTCGCTTTCATCTGGGCCGCCATAGTCCCTCATAACCGTGTCCACAAAATCAGTGTAAACATCGCCTCGTTGGAACTCATCCGTTTCCAAAATCTTTGCCAGATACCCCACACAGGTCTTGATACCCAGAATGCTGTATGACTGCAGCGCCACAATCATCCGCTCACGAGCTTCGTTTCTGTTCCTGCCGCAAACAACCAGTTTAGCGAGTATCGGATCATACTCAATGCCAACCCTGTCATTTTGCGAAACCCCGCTGTCAACACGTATCCCTTCGCCCTCAGGTTCAACATAGCGCAAAAGAACTCCGCTGGATGGAAAGAACTTGTTCGCCGCATCTTCGGCGTAGATACGGCATTCAATCGCATGCCCGGCCTGCCTGGCTGTCAGCAGATTTTCCGAAAGTTTCTCTCCGGCGGCAATCCGAATCTGCTCTTCAACCAGGTCCAATCCGGTTGTCATTTCTGTCACCGGATGTTCCACCTGCAGGCGTGTGTTCATTTCCAGAAAATAAAACGCGCCGGATTCGTCCAGCAGAAACTCCACAGTACCCGCGTTGCAATACTTTGCCAGCCTGGCAATATTCACCGCCGCCTCGCCCATTTGCGTACGCAACTCGTCATTCAGCGCAGGCGACGGTGTCTCTTCAATTATTTTCTGATGGCGGCGCTGAATCGAGCACTCGCGCTCGAACAAATGAGTGACATTACCGAAGGTATCTCCAAAAATCTGAAACTCAATATGTCTCGGGCGCTGAATATACTTTTCGAGGTAAATCGATTCGTCCCCAAACGCCTTTTCGGCCTCACGCGCGGCGCTTTCAATTGCGCCCTCCAGTTCCGAAGCCTGCTGGACCAATCGCATGCCTTTGCCGCCGCCGCCAGAGGACGCTTTAATTAAGACAGGATAACCGACTTCATCGGCAATCTTTATAAACGTTGCAATGTCAGTCTCCACTCCTTCAAGTCCCGGAACAATAGGAGCGCCGGCTTCCCGCGCAACTTTACGCGCGGAAACTTTGTCACCCATCTGTCGCATTGATTTTGAATCAGGCCCGATGAATACAACTCCTGCCTGCTGGCAGGCATCCGCAAAGCGCGGGTTTTCCGACAGAAATCCATACCCCGGATGTATCGCCTCAGCGCCGCTCTGTCTGGCAGCCTGAATCAGCTTGTCAATCACCAGATAAGATTCTGATGGCGCCGCAGAGCCGATATGATACGCTTCATCGGCGCTGCGAACATGCAGTGAATTCTTGTCTGCATCAGAATAAA
>JADFNA010000047.1 GCA_022563625.1 Candidatus Zixiibacteriota bacterium | reverse complement strand
TCGCCTGCCTGTGGTCGAAGTCGGAGCTCGACTTCACGCCTTCGGACTGCGAGTAGCCCGCGGTCGAAGCGGAGGACGCTCGCCGGGGAAAGAGGAAGTGCTACCTGACGTCCCATTCTGCCCCATTGAAGAGGCGTCGCGTCGGACTTGACCGCGGGTATCCGCCCACCTGTTCCTCACTGTCGATGATACGCCCCTGGCGGCGAAACAGCCGCTCCGGCGACATGTCGTTACGCCCCTGGTAGTCTGCGATGACGTCCTTGTCGGCAAGAAATAGCCACTCGTTCTTTCCTATCGCGACCCGCGGCGACGAGGACGTCTTCAGGATGTGATACCTTGCCCATGAGTTGGCCTTCGTCAACTGGTCGCGTAGCCCGAAGTGGTCGTTGTAGTACGCCTCGAATTTATCGGGAAATTCGCGTATCGACCGTTTATTCAGGGACAACGGCACCAGTGTCGCCAGTTCTCTCCGCTCGGCCTCCGAAACTTGCTGACCGTCCGTCGCGATGCTGACGACGAGCGGAACATACAGGCCGCCGAGGAATCCAGCGACGAGAAGGAAATTCGTGATCCGCCGCACAAGATATTTCGGTTCTTCCGCCGGATCAGCAGTAACGGCCGTCAACGGCTCGCGATGGTGCTGCGGTTGACGAAAGTGCGTTTTTTTCCGCGTGGATTCCCGGACTATCGACATGTGAATTCCGTTCCAATGAGTCGGCCGGGCTTCCGCCAGTTCTGGCGGCGATCGGACCGCAACTGACAACTGAAGGAACCCTGCTGACGATCGGGATTGCGGCCACTGATCCGGACGCCACAATTCCAATTCTGAGCGCAGTACAGCTTCCGCCAGGGGCGAGTTTCACGGATAACGGAAATGGCTCGGGATCATTTGTCTGGACACCGGATTTCACTCAGAACGGCGTTCATAATGTCATCTTCAATGCCTCCGACGGTTCTCTGTCTGACTCTGAAATAGTCACTATTACCGTGAACGAGGCAGGCAATCAAAGCCCGCTGCTGGCCGTGATCGGCGCGCAGGCGACAACAGAAAACGTGGCGCTCGTGTTTAGTGTCTCGGCCACTGATCCGGACAACACGACACCTTCTTTGATTGCACAGAATCTTCCTGCCGGCGCCCTGTTCACTGATAACGGCAACGGGACCGGCTCATTTGACTGGACGCCTGATTTTACTCAGAGCGGTCTGTATAGTGTGACATTTATCGCCTCTGACGGTGTGCTGCAAGACAGCGAACTGGTGACGATTACTGTCGCTGAATCCGGCAACCAGACGCCGGTGTTGGCGGCGATTGGACCGAAGAGCGTGGCCGAAGGCGCCAATTTGAATTTCGCTGTGAGCGCCTCTGATCCGGATGGCGTCACACCGTCGCTGTCTGCGACAACGCTGCCGACCGGCTCGATATTTACTGATAACGGTAATGGGACCGGGACTTTCGACTGGACGCCGGATTTCACTCAGAGCGGAACATATCTTGTAACCTTTATCGCTTCTGACGGATTTGCCGCTGACAGTGAAATTGTCACTATCAGCGTCAATGAGGCGGGCAATCAAAAGCCAGCGCTGGCGGCAATTGGCGCACAGAGTGTCACAGAAAACACACTGCTCAGTGTGCCGGTCAGCGCGACTGATCCGGATGGGAGTATTCCGAATCTGAGCGTCACTACTCTGCCGCCAGGCGCCAGCTTCGTTGACAACGGTGACGGAACAGGATCATTTGACTGGACGCCGACATTTGTCCAGCAGGGACTGTTCAGTGTCACATTTATCGCCGCAGACGGTGTGCTGGCGGATTCAGAGCTTGTCATCATCACCGTTATTGACGCTGGCAACCAGGCGCCGGTCCTGGCGGCTATCGGCGCGCAGAGCGTGATTGAAAACGCCAATCTGAACTTCGCTGTCAGCGCCACAGACGCAGAATCAATTCCCTCACTGACAGCTTTGAATATACCGGCCGGCGCCAGTTTCACCGACAATGGCAACGGAACCGGTTCGTTCAACTGGACGCCAAACTTTTTGCAAGCGGGTATATTCAGTGTGACATTTATCGCCAGTGACGATTCGCTGGCCGCAGACAGTGAAATTGTCAGCATTGCGGTGATAGAAGTCGGAAACCAGGCGCCGGTCCTCGCGGCAACCGGCGCGCAGAGCACAACAGAGAATATCGCCCTGGCCTTCCCGGTCAGCGCCACTGACGCTGAATCAACCCCTGCGCTGAATGCCCTTGGCCTGCCGACAGGGGCGAGTTTCACCGACAACGGCAACGGGACCGGTTCGTTTAACTGGACGCCGAATTTCCTGCAGTCTGGAATCTACAATGTCACATTCACGGCGACGGATGACTCGCTGGCCATTGACAGTGAACTTGTTACGATCACTGTTCTCGAAGGCGGCAACCAGACTCCGGTTCTGGCGCCAATCGGTCCGCAAACAACAACCGAAAACGTGAATCTAGTTTTCGCCGTCAGCGCAACTGATATAGAATCTATTCCGGCCCTGAGCGCAAACAGTCTGCCGCCGGGGGCAACGTTTACCGACAATGGAAATGGTACGGGGTCTTTCGGCTGGACGCCGACTTTCTTGCAGTCGGGATCGTTTGATGTCACATTCACCGCAACTGATGATTCCGGCGCTGTTGATCTGGAAATTGTGACGATCACCGTCATTGACGGCGGCAACCAGACCCCGATTTTGAATCCCATCGGCGCGCAATCAGGCTCAGAGAATGTCAATCTTGTAATTTCTGTCAGCGCTACAGATGTCGAATCGGTACCCTCGCTGAGCGTCACAGGACTGCCGGGCGGGGCCACATTCACTGATAATGGAAACGGTACCGGCTCTTTCAACTGGACCCCGACATTCCTCCAGTCAGGAGTGTTCAGCGTCACTTTCAGCGCCACTGACGACTCACTTGTTGTGGCCAGCGAGATCGTCTCAATCACAATCAGCGAAGCTGGCAATCAACTGCCGATTCTGAGCGCTATCGGCGCCAAAGTGATACTTGAAGGCACAAATCTCAGTTTTGTGATCAACTCCAGTGATATAGAATCAATACCAACTTTGAGCGCTTCACCGCTGCCCGCCGGAGCTGTCTTTACAGACAACGGGGATGGCACAGGCGCGTTTGCCTGGACACCGACATTCATCCAGGCCGGTGTGTTTAGCATTACATTTAGCGCGACAGATGACTCTCTGGCTGTCGACAGTGAAGTGGTGAGTGTTACAGTCACCGAGGCCGGCAACCAGGCGCCGGTCCTGGCGGCAATCGGCCCGCAAACAGTCATTGAAGGAATCCTCTTGAGCGTTACGGTTTCGGCGACTGACGCTGAATCTACACCGACACTAACCACGACCGCTTTGCCGGGAAGCGCAGCATTCATCGATAATGGTGACGGCACCGGTCTGTTCACCTGGACCCCGACTTTCATCGAATCCGGCGTGTTCAGTGTCTCATTTATCGCCACCGACGCTGATTCGACAACCGATGTCGAAGTTGTCAGCATTACTGTCACTGATGCGGGCAATCAGCTGCCAGCGCTGGCCGCAATCGGCCCACAGAGTGTCATCGAAGGCGTCAACTTGAATGTGCCGGTCAGCGCCTCAGACGCTGAATCAATTCCAACACTGTTCACTTCCGGACTGCCGCCGGGAGCGACATTCACTGACAATGGCGACGGCACAGGTATATTTGACTGGACGCCGGGTTTTACACAATCGGGAACCTTTACCTTAACTTTCTTCGCCCAGGATGATTCCCTGGCGGCCACCGCTGAAGTTGTGACAATCACTGTAGCTGACGCCGGTAACCAGGCGCCTGTCCTTGCGCCGATCGGGCCGCAGGTTGTTGCCGAAGGGTTCAATCTGAATGTTGCAATAACAGCCACCGACGCCGAGTCAATCCCAACACTAACGGCTTCGAATCTGCCGGCCGGAGCGACCTTTGTTGATCAGGGCGGCGGCAGCGGAGTGTTTGACTGGACGCCGACCTTCCTGCAGCAGGGCATCTACTCTGTCATCTTTGTCGCGGCTGATGATTCGCTGGCTGTTGACAGCGAGTTTGTCACAATTACTGTCACCGAGGGCGGCAATCAGGCGCCGGTACTGGCGGCAATTGGCGCGCAGTCTGTCACAGAAAACATAAACCTGAACTTTGCCATCAACGCCAGCGATCTGGAATCAGTCCCGACACTCTCGGCGGCTGGCCTTCCGGCCGGGGCGACATTCATCGACAATCTAAATGGAACAGGTGTTTTTGACTGGACACCGACGTTCCTGCAATCGGGCGTGTTTAATGTGATATTTACCGCAACCGATGATTCACTGGTTGTTGACAGCGAAGTTGTTGTAATCACTGTGATTGAGGGCGGCAACCAACTGCCAGCGCTGGCGGCCATCGTCGCGCAGTCCACAACAGAAAATGTGAATTTGAGTTTCGCCGTCAGCGCTTCAGACATCGAATCAATTCCGTCTCTCTCGGCGGTAAATCTTCCTGCCGGAGCGGTATTCACGGACAACGCAAACGGAACCGGCGCGTTTAATTGGACACCAGATTTCCTGCAATCAGGGACCTATAATGTCACGTTCATTGCAGTTGATGATTCTCTGGCGGCAGACAGTGAGACTGTGGTCATCACCGTTATTGAGGGCGGCAACCAACTGCCGATCCTGGCCCTGATCGGCCCGCAGTCAACAACAGAAAATCTGAATTTGAATTTCGCCGTCAGCGCCTCAGATATTGAATCGATTCCTTCGCTCTCGGCAGTGAACCTTCCTGCTGGCGCAAGCTTCACGGACAACCTGAATGGAACGGGATTATTTGACTGGACGCCGACTTTCTTGCAATCAGGTGTGTTCAGTGTGACGTTTATCGCGGTCGATGATTCGCTGGCGGCTGACAGTGAGGTAGTGGTTATCACCGTTAGTGAAGGCGGCAATCAGCTTCCGGTCCTGGCGCTAATTGGCGCGAAGAGCGGGACCGAAAACGTAAATCTGAACTTCGCGATCAGCGCAGCAGACATTGAATCAGTCCCGGCGCTGTCGGCGGCCAGTTTACCGTCCGGAGCGACATTCACTGATAATCTCAATGGTACCGGTGTCTTCAACTGGACCCCGGACTTCACCCAATCGGGTGTGTTCAATGTGACATTCAAAGCCACTGATGATTCACTGGCGGTTGACAGCGAAGTAGTCACGATAACGATTAGCAACACCAACCGGGCGCCGGTGGCCAACGCCGGAGTGGATCAGGCAGGGGCGCCGGTCGGAACTCTGCTGGCGCTTGATGGAACGGGTTCATCTGACCCGGATCTCGATCCGTTGAATTACAACTGGACGCAGGTATCCGGAACGCCGGTGATTCTCTCAAGCGCCAGCGCAGCCCAGCCGACTTTCACTACGACGATCCCGGATACCTATGTTTTCAGTCTGGTCGTTGATGATGGATCGTTAAGTTCAGCGGCGGATTTGGTTCAGGTAACGACCGTAAGTGTCGCTCCGCCGCAGACTATTGTCGATCTGGATGCGCAGATAGCCGCCGACGCGATACAACTCACCTGGACACCCGTGACGCTCGATACCAACCTGCTGGCTACGACGATATCCCATTATGTGATTTATCGCGGAACCCGTGCGTACTTCATTCCGCTGGCGGCCGATTCGATTGGCTTTGCCACAACCCTGACAGTCTTCACTGACAACAATATCGCCGGGGCCAATACAGTCGGTGATACACTGACACAATATTTCTATACTGTGCAGTCGGTGGACATTTTCGGCAACCGCTCTGCGTTCTCAAACCGGGTCGGAGAATATGACTACCAGATAGTTGTGACTGCCACCACAAACTTCAATTTTATCGCTGTGCCGTTTACCAATACCGGTCTGAGTTTCGCTGATGATATCATCAATGCAATCGGGGTGGCGAATGTGCTAACAGTGAACACTTTCGTTCCCGTATCCCAGAGTTACCAATCTCGCTTTGCGGTTGGTTTCGGAGTGAATTTTGCAGTCACCGCGGGCGGGATATATCAGGTGAACGCCGCAGCCAACTCGGTCTTTAGTGTGGCCGGGCGTGTGCCGCCGGCCGGATCGATCAGTTATCCAATTATCATCACGGCAACCACCAACTTTAACTTCCTGATGGTCCCGTTTGAGCGCGAGCTGGACTTCTCGGTTGCCCAGAACATTCTGGACAATGTCCCGGGTGTGCTCAACACGCTCAGTAATTTTGTGGCCGCATCACAGAGTTACCAGTCTCGCTTTGCGATCGGCTTTGGTGTCAACTTCCCGATCAGGGCCGGCAGACCGTATCAGGGCAACGCTGGGGCGGCGGGGGTTTTCCCTGGGCCGTAAACGGCCAGCAGGGTGAGAGACAAATGATAAACTGTTCAAGAATCGCACAGACTAATTGCCAGGAAGGCGGTGTCAAAATGGCAAAACTGAGCTTGCTTTGCGCATTCGTTGCGCTTGCAGTATTACCCAAACAGGTGTCTGCCCAGGGATCAATTTTTGGTATGGTACAGAATTCGGATCTAACCTTACCGGCCAATGGTGAATTGACATTTTTTGGATTCTTAGGCGATACGGATAATGAACTAAGAATTGAATCGGTGGTCGGAGCCGGCTATGACAACGGCAACTGGTTTGATGATTTCCAGAACTATCTGGATGAGTCTCCCGGAAAGCCGTATCGATATTACTTCTACAATATGGCCAATAGCGAGGTCAGCCTGCTTGTCGGCACAGTGCCGAACAATTCATTTCAGCAGGAAAACGTGCAATTACAGCTGCTGAGCTGGCCGATGAAGCCAACAGGCTTACGGGCGATCACCGGCTCTACAGGTGAGGTGACAGTCAACTGGGATAGTAACATTTCTCTGACATACCACATCTACCGGCGTGAATCCACCAGCGGCGGTTCATTTTTCCGTGTTGACAATACAGCGGGGCTGTTGACTGACACTGGAATCAGCGGTTCGCAATTCGTAGATACAAGCGCAGTAATTGGCTTGCAATACCATTATGTCATCATCAGCCAGGACGGATCTGGAGATTTCTCCCCCCACTCAGACATAGCGCTGACCGAATCGGCCAGTGTGTGTTGCGTAATGGCAGGTGACGCGAATCACGACACCAAGGTCAATATCGCCGACGTGACTTTTCTCATTGCTCGAATATTTAACTTCGGCGTGGCGCCGCAGTGCCAGGATGAAGCTGACGCCAACGGTGATAACAAAGTAAATATCGCAGATGTGACATTCCTGATAACTCGCATCTTCAATTTCGGCGTTGCGCCGGTATGTGGAACAACAGGAAGCTGATGGAACGCGCTGTGAGAAAACAATTGCCAAGAAACGTGACAAGAAACGTGATAAACGACGTGACGAACAATGTGATTTCGGTCATGCAGAATTCCATTCGGACGACCTCCTGCATACTCGACCGGGACGCTGGACGGACAATTATCGGAAAATTGGGGCATCTGACCGAAGCACAGAGGACGAATACATTGGATTTATATATGCTTCTGTGTCCTGAAACTTTGGAGGTTAAGCGGTGAGATTGAACAGCAAATACCGCAGTTATTTTCGTATAAGCGCGGCGCTCGCGTTCCTTGTAGTATTCACTCCGCTCGGGGCATATGCCCAGGGGTCAATATTCGGGACCGTGCAAAACTCTGATTTGACGTTCCCGGCTAACGGACAGGTCAGTTTCTTCGGTTTTCTGGATAACGCCGATGCTGAGATCCGTATTGAAACGTCAACAGGTGCCGGGTATGACAACGGCAACTGGTTTGACGATTTTCAAAATTATCTCACTGAGGCGCCCGGCAATCCGTATGACTATTACTTTACTAATGCTTTCGTTTCGCAGGGTTTCCATCTGGCGAAACTGATTCCAAATAATTCTTTCCAGCAGGAAAATGTTCTGCTGGCGCCGGTCAGCTGGCCGGCCCAGCCGGCAGGATTGACCGGATTTGCAGTTTCGGCGACTACAGTCGAGATCAGCTGGAGCGCCCAGCCGGGTGTCACCTATCATGTCTATCGTAGATTTTCCGTCTCAAACGGATCGCTGTTCCGCATTGATGACCCCACCGGTTCATTGGCCAACCCGGGTGTGAGTGGCAATTTCTTTGTTGATGCGACCGTCAATGGGATCAGCTCTTATGACTATGCTATTATTGGCGAAGATGCCTTGGGCAATTACTCCCAGCATTCAGCGATTCTGACAGTAAATTCAGCGATTATCACGGCCCCGGTTGTTTTCAGTATCAACCCGGCTTCTGGTGTCACGCTTGGCGGTACAACAGTCAATATCTTTGGTGACGGTTTTGATCTGGGAGGCGTCAACGCGCTTGTCGGAGGTTCCCCTCTAACCGGCGTCACCGTTTTGTCACCGAAACATATCACAGGTGTCACAGCCCCTGGCGCTGCCGGTCCGGCTGATGTGTTTGTGGTTAACCTGGCCTCGGCGCTGTCTTCCAACACGCTGGTTGGAGGATTTGTCTACACCGTTAACGATCCGCCGGTACTGGCGCCTATCGGGGCGAAAACACTGGTCGAAGGCGGCGTATTGTCATTTACCGCCACGGCAACCGATATTGACGGAGGAATTCCGATCATGGCGGCCTCACCGCTCCCCTCAGGGGCGACGTTTGTCGACAACGGTGATGGAACAGGATCGTTTAGCTGGCCGACGAATTTCTTTGACGCCGCCACACTCCTCACGTAGATTGTCTGTGAAGCCCCAATGAATTGATGGGCTTGCGGGTTGTCCGGTTCTCGGACACTAGCGCGGGCGGTCTGCCTGCTGCTCAACCTTATTCTAGGAGAATTTTCGATGGTGCATGTGCAGTTCCGTGGGGAAAAGAAAATCAGCTTCGAGGTCACGACGAAAGAAGCGAGAGAGTGGATCGCGTTCGGTCTGGCGCGCTGGAGCGGGCGGATCAAGGGCGATTCTGTGATTGAGCTCAAACGGCAGCGCGGTTCAAGCACGGTCGCCGACATGAAGCCGGACCTGAGTTTGCGGATGAACCCGAGCGAGA
>JADFNA010000466.1 GCA_022563625.1 Candidatus Zixiibacteriota bacterium | reverse complement strand
ACTCCATACGACATATTCTCCCTAATCCGAATCAAGCCGACCCAAACGGCATAGCTCTGTATGTTCATTTTCCCTTCTGCTCAAAGATCTGCGGTTACTGCGACTTTCACAAAGAGATTTTAGATCGGCGCAAAGAGAGGGTCTTCTTTGAGGCGCTGGCGCTCGAAACTGACCTTGCCGCTGAGGAATACATCAGCTCCCTGAGTTTGGACTCCGGCTCCGACAAAGCCGAATCACAACCAGAAAAACCGGCGCTGGCCAGTCTGTACATCGGCGGCGGGACACCGTCGCTGGCCGACCCGGATTTGTTCGCCGCCTGGATAGCGCGCCTTGGCCGCTACTTTGAATTGACTGATGAAACTGAATTCACTGTGGAGCTGAATCCGGAAAGTTCGCACAAAGATAACCTTGAGAATTTTCGCCAACTGGGCGTCAACCGAATTTCAATCGGTGTTCAGTCATTTGACCGGCAGGCGCTGTCTGACCTTGACAGACTTCACAAGGTACACGACACGCTGCGTGTATTCTATCTGGCGCGCGCGCTGGGTTTTGAGGATTTTTCAGCCGATGTGATGTTTGGTTATCAGCGCCAGACGCTGAATGCTCTTATTTCAGACCTGACACAGTTGATCGAACTTGAACCGACCCATGTTTCATTCTATCAGTTGACCGTTAAAGAAAACACGCCGCTGGCCGCGCAAGTCTCATCCGGCGCTGTCCGGTTGCCAGAGAGTGACACGATGGCGGTTTTTTATCGCGCCGGAGTGGACTTTTTGTCAGAGCATGGATATAGCAGGTATGAAATCAGTTCATTCGCGAAAGATGGACATATTGGAAAGCACAATAGCCGCTACTGGACCGGCCTGCCGTATCTGGCTCTGGGACCCGGGGCGCATGGATTCAACGGAATTGACCGCTATCAAATAGCGCCGGATACCGCCGAATACACTCGGAGCCTGCTGGAACGCGGTTCACGCCCGCTTATCTGGGACCGTCTGACGCCCCGAAAACGCATGATTGAAGATATCATGCTCTCTTTGCGCATGACACGGGGAATTGACAAGCGCGAATTCTCAAACAGACACGGCTCCCCGGTAACCGACGCGCTGGACAAATCAGAGTTCGCCCGGCTGGTTGAATCCGGCTATGTTGTTCCTGATGGGGCGTTTATTAGACTGTCAGACGAGGCGTTTGCCCTGGCCGATGAGATTATCGCGCGCCTGATTGCCTGAGCGCTGTCTGGCCGCTCCGGGTAATCAGTTGACAGAATTGGCATTTAGCGTATATTTTAACTTGTTCAGCCGCCGGAGTATCTCTGGATACGATCCAGAAATTTCCGCGACACCCTCGCCGCAATTCTTGCCCTCCGCCTCGTTGCTCCAGAATGTAGCTCCGTAAACTTAGGAACACTGTGGTTAGGAACACTGTGGCAGACCACCCGGTCTCAAGAAAGCGCTTATGAAGAATCACTGTCAGGAATTGTGGCGCCCGGCCTTGAATGTCGATAGAACAGGAATGACAACGGATATGACAAGAATTATGAGAATAGAGCCATCCGAAACTTCATCGAATTCAAACCCCCGGCGCTGGCCCAACTGGCGTGTCGCTTTTATTGTGGCTCTGGGTCTATTTCTGGGCTACCAACTGCGCCCAATACCCAATCCACTGGACCCTGGCGCCGGGACGTTTGCCGGACTTTTTATTTCGTCAGTGGCCCAGGCGCAAATCGGGCCGTTAGATTGTGATTCGCTGGAAGACGCGCGGCGGTTTTTCGGAGACACCCTGAGACTCGGACCGTCATTCGCCCGGGCCGGAGATACGGTGGACATACCGTTTTACATTACCAATGATTCTGTTCTGGGGGGATTCGCCTTCCTTTATTCATTCGACACATCACTGCTTGCTCCGGTTATTGATACCAAATTTGTAGAACAATGTGATGCATTTTCCTGTGACACGACGCTCAACTTTTTCGTACGCACATCCCAAACCGCGCGGTTGGACGCCAGCGGGTTAATTGCCCGCGGGCCATTTGATACTTTGTTTCCCGATGTCGTGCGACTTATAGCGATTCCAGTAATTCCGAATGTTGATTCAATAGCGCCCGGCAGTGACACGCTCTGTTATCAGCGATTTGTTGTGCGCGAAGACGCTGAGCTGGGATGTTTTTCCACGTTTGAGTTTATCACGCGGCAGGTCTGGCGGGTTTTTCCCGGACCACCCCCGGATAGTATCTTCGTCAACTGCCTGATGAATGAATATGCGACGATCGAAGAAAACTTTCC
>JADFNA010000465.1 GCA_022563625.1 Candidatus Zixiibacteriota bacterium | reverse complement strand
GCTCAAAATTCCCTGTCCGTTAAACAGACCATCTCCACCGGGGGCGGAAACCGTCACCCAATTTCCGTACGTGGAGTACCATGTTTTCTTGTCATTCTCAATTACTGCGGCGACAGAGATAGCCCATGGGACTGTACCGAGCGCCGCGGGAATCTCATTGTCACCATTACCCGCTGACTGAACTATTACTACACCGTTGTCAAACGCATACCTTGCTGCCGTAAGGATGGAGCCGGAGTTTCCGGCGCTCAAATTCGTTACGGATGCCCCGTTATCCGCCGCATATACATATGCTTCCGCAACGAAAGACATGAAAACCAGGCCGCCGCCGTCCGGCGTCCTGATGCCTACACGTAAAGGCATTATGGTGATGCCGAACGATATGGAAGCGACTCCTACACTATTGTCCGTAGCGGCGGAGGCGATACCGGAAACATGCGTTCCATGCCCGTCAAAGTCCATCGGGTTGTTATCCTGATCCTCGGCGTCTTCAGATGAATGTGCGAAACTTGAAACACCATTAACGAAGTCCCATCCTATGACGTCGTCGATGTAGCCGTTTCCGTCATCGTCAATGCCGTTGGAATCGGCTGGCCAGTCGAACACCCCGTTTCCATTCAAGTCCTCACCGGGATTGACCCAGATCATTTTTCGCAGGTCTTCGTGACGGTAATTCACTCCTGTATCGGCGATGGCAATCTTGGCCGTATCGGACCCTGTTTCAACTTCCCAGACGCTTGTGGCGCCTGTCAGTGTTAGTCCATATTGGCCGGAAAAGCCGAAGCGCGGATCATCAGGAGTCAGAGCGGCAACCGGAACATCCCAACTACGTTCGGCCGTTAGAACTTTTCCGCTGGCCATAAGTTCGCTGATGAGCAAGTCCAGGTCGGCATCAATCGGGACAGACAATTTTTGAAAACGGCTCATCGTCCTGTCTTCGGAATGCTGGGATGTTTCCGAACGCCAGGGGAAGATGGCCACGATGTCAGAGACTTGGTGGCGATCAAAGACAGCATCCAGCGCGCTCTGGCCAAGAGACAGGCGTCCGAAAGATGTTCTGGCCCCGGCGAGAACGACATCTGAGGTGAACTGCACTTCTAGTACACCTGGCACGACACGAGGTTTGGCCTGCCCGGCTGATGATCCCAGATATTCCGCCTGTGAGGTGACCGCCAAACACAGGACAAATATCGTTAGTAAATAGATATGTTTACGGAGTTCATTCGCTAGCATGCATGGCCTCTGTGTTTTTTTGGTGTAACATGAAGAATTTGTCGCTCTGATTTTGTCTTGTTTTGTTTTGATTTTCCGAGAAATGCCCGACCAGTTCAATATACACTTTTTCCACGGATTGACAATCAGAAAAGCCTGGCTGCAGGCAGAGCGGTAGTGTTGATTTCCCGGGTCTTAGCTTATGTCGCGGATGATGTCTTCGCCGGTTTTCGGCTGCCGGAGTACATCTCATATTCCAATAAGCGGCACTCGATGGGACCGTTGTAGAGTATCGTTCTGGCGGAACTGCGAATGCCGAGTTTTTTGGCGGCTTTCAAGTTTCCGGTCAGGATAAAGGCGCGGTAACCGGCATACTTTTGCTTGAGTGTGTCGCCTAAGGCTCGGTAGAGCGCCTCTGCTTCGGCGATTGGCAGTCGTTCGCCGTAAGGGGGATTCATGACCAGCGTCCCTGGCGCCGCTGGCGGGTCGTTGCTGAAAAAGTCAGCTTTTTCAAAGTGGATCAGGTCCGCTACCCCGGCGCGTTCGGCATTCAGGCGCGCCTGTGCAAGGCGTGATTTGTCGATGTCACAGCCGAGGACCATGTGAGCAGGCTTGTTATTTGATCGAGAGCAGGCGTCGGCGTCGATAGTTTTTTGAATATTATCAAGAAGCGTCCGGTCGAAGTTCTTCCAGCGTATAAAAGCGAATTCTTTTCGAGCTACGGTCGGGGGAATGCCGGCCCGCAGCATGGCGGCTTCGATCAGCAATGTCCCGGAACCGCACATGGGATCAACCAGCCGATCGGCGCCATCCCAGCCGCAGAGGCGGATAATCCCGGCCGCCAGGACTTCATTGAGAGGCGCCGCGCCATAATCCAGTCGATACCCGCGTTTGTGCAGCGGCGCTCCGGAAGAATCGAGCGCGAGTGTAGCTTCATCTTTATTGATGTAGAGATTGATCCGAATGTCCGGGTCTTTCAAATCAACTGATGGACGCCGGGAGTATTTATTGCGGAATTGATCGACTATTGCGTCTTTGGCCCGCTGTGCCACGAACAAGGAGTTATCGAATGCGC
>JADFNA010000464.1 GCA_022563625.1 Candidatus Zixiibacteriota bacterium | reverse complement strand
GACAGGACAATGCCCTACTCGTCGGCGATGAGGCTTATGTGACGGTAATTGTTACCGCAAGTCCCGATTTGGCAGACTTTGTGATACTAACTGACGACGGGCAGGGCGCTGACGAAGCGGCGGGCGACGGTGTTTCAAAGCACGACGTTGTTTCAATAAACGCAGTCGCCCGCGGCTTGCCGTTCAACGATTCGCCAGATGACCAAAGGGGCAGCCAAAGACGGGAAAGTGAGTCTGCCGGGTGACGGTGTCGAAGTGCGGTATGCCAAACCAACCACCATACCATTGAAAAAAGTAGTCGGAAACCTGGCAAAGAATCGACTCCACGATCTAAAACTGGTTGATGTGCTGTTCGACGCCAGCGGCCAGATCCATGCCGACTCAAGCGGTTCATTGTTGTTTACAATCGAGACGACCGGCCAGCAATACTCGATTTCAATCCCCGCTGGAGTGAGCGCTCCCCCGAGAGACGAACCGTTACGGCTTAGTGCAGTTGTGCGCGGTTGGAGAGCGTCCAACTCTGACCTGTCTCTGGAGTTGAAATCATTTACAGTCAATAATCGACAGTCTGAGAGTTGACGCTCAGCGGGCGGTACCAAGTGGGTCTGAGTCTGATTCAAACGAAATAGCTTAGCGCTGCCTGGCCATGATAATGATGACGGCCATAACACACGCACAGCCGCTCAACCGGCGCCGGCATAATGCACAGAAGACCACGGCCCCGGTCGCGATGGGTCTTGATTCTGCAACCGAGCTCCGGCCCTGGCATATCATGCGCCGCACCAGCCCGACCGAAATCAAGCATTACGGCGAATTATTCGAATGGCTCACCGATCGTGATCTCCTGGGCGTCGACTATCCCCAGAGCTACGCCAGAGCCATGAGCGCGTCCTCGGCTGAGAATTTCAAACATGCGCAGGCTAGCTGAGTGTAGAAGGTCATTCCTGTGTATAACTCCCAGAAGGCGCTTGCACCTGCTGCGTTATCTTTTGCTCTTGCGTATCACTTCTACTGACAAGATTTATTGCTTTCATCAGCGACGATACCACTTCCTCATCCGGCGGAGGGAGAATACCGCCAGGCGATGAATGCAATGTTGTTTGCGTCATGAAGAGTTGGAATAGCTCAGAGGCGTCCCAAATTTTCTGAATTTCTGGCATCGCGTTAATGACATTATTGCTAGGTTTTCCATCTGCATCAATTATTTTATCCTCTAAGTCGGACCATGCTTCGGGGTTTAATTCTAGATGCGTATAGAATCGATTGAAGACCAATTGAAATATTAGGAGTTTCGCCAGATAGTAATGTTGCTCTTCGTGAGTTCCAAATAAAGGTTGTTGTGGCTCCCCTCCTGGGGCATTTAATACTTCAGGTGACTTTAGAATCTGATTGAGCAAAAAGAAAGAATTAACGAAACGCTTCGTTCTGCGAGGATTGCCTCGCAGGCCGTATTCTATGATTTTCCAAACTGTATCGGAATACTGAGCGGTTTTCGCAACTTGCAGAGATTCCCTCAACTTTGCAAATGGCACCGGAGGAATGAAAAATGGAGCCTGAATAATCTTATCCAGATAATCCCGACCGCTCATTTCTATTCTGTCACCAAACCTGAGCTTGATTCCCTGTTCAATGATGTGACGGTCCATCCCGAGAACAAATACACAGCTTGCATGTCCGATAAACAGCTTTAATGATTCCAAAACCGTAATTGCGTTCTCTGGCATACATCTATCAAGATCATCAATAAAAACCACAAGCTTGCCGTCGCCTGTGTACAGCTTTACGACTTCCTCAAAGCTTTCTTCAAATGTATTGATGTGTTGGTAATGCAGTTTGTCCTGTGCAAACAGTGAATTCTTTATCTTTTCAAGGTCTTTTCCACTAACTACGCCCGCTGTCAAGGCAGACATGCCTTTTTTGAGCGCCAGCCAAGCAGCCGTCTTAGCCAAATTTGTTGCCTTTTCGAGAACTTCCTTTTTGTTATTTTTTTCGGCTTCTTCGGCAATGCCATATAAAATGGTCTGAATCAGCGCATTCCAGAGTTCTTCCTTGTTATCGTATTTCCATGGGTTGAATGCAATTGTTTTGACATGTGGAGATGTTCCCAAATCGTCTCGAATCATATTCATCAAGCTGGATTTTCCACATCCCCACTCGCCAAAAATTCCTAATGTGAATGGAAGATCGTCAGTCTCCCTGATTGTGTCCGCCAGTAGCCGCGCAAAGGGTTCGAAACCATACTGGTCGTCTTTGATGGTTCTGATTGCATTATCAGTTAGCATTTGCATGAGATTT
>JADFNA010000463.1 GCA_022563625.1 Candidatus Zixiibacteriota bacterium | reverse complement strand
TCGTCCATCAGTCGCGGTCGTAACCACTACCAGCGCAGGATTCCTGCCACCGGGCGGAGTGTATGTGGCCTGGACTGACGGCGTCTCTATCTGGCTTGACGCCAATCCGGCGCCTGTTTTGGGGGCCCCATGGGGAGCTATTCTGGCCCCTGTTCTGCCAATTGGACCGGTTCTGCCACCCATCATTCCAGCCGGGCCTCCGATTCTGGCATCCAGCAGTGTGGCCCTCGCTCTCGATGAGGGACCTATATGTCCGGGTAATCTCTACTTGGCCTGGTCAGACGCGACGCTCGGCGACGGAGACATCTGGTTCAGCTCCAGCTCTGACGGCGGGCTTACCTGGTCACCTATCGTACAGGTAAACTGCATACAACCTGGCGACCAGTGGGCTCCGCAGATGACCGTAGATCCAGTCACTGGCGAAATATGTATCGTCTACTACGATGAGCGTTCAGCGCCGGGAGCGGGAATTGAAGTCTGGGCATCCATTTCGAATGACTGCGGCGTCACCTGGAACGACCACCTTGTGTCGTTGGTGGGAACCACACCTCAGGTCAGTCTGCTGGCCACGCCCCCGGGGCTGCCCGGCGCTTTCTATGCCGGAGATTATCTGGATGTTGAAGTGAACGCCCTGAACGGCCTCGGCATGGTCTGGAATGACGGACGCAATGGCTCCGATGAAGACATATTTTTCGAGTCCGCCAAAGGACCGCCGACTTGCGTTTCTTGTTGTAATGTGGCAGGAGATGCGAATAACAGCGGTTCTGTGAATATCGCCGATGTGACATACCTGATCGCGCGTATTTTCGCCGGAGGCCCGGCCCCTCCGTGTTGTGAGGAAGGCGATGCGAACGGCAGCGGCAGTGTCAACATCGCTGATGTGACATATCTCATCGCACGTATTTTCGCGGGAGGTCCGGCGCCAATCTGCGGACCGGCCGGTATGGGTTGCTAATGACAAAAACCGTTTCAGCTTAGTATTGCAATACAGCGGGAGGGATGAGATAAAATTGTCCCTCCCGCTTTAATTGACTCCATATCAAGAAGTTACATAACAGGCCGCTATTCTTGTCAGCGGGTATCGCATACTCGTTAGAGAGATTGTATATTCAATAACAGGAGTTCCCGGATGAACCTAACATCCATAGCTCTGATTCAGGTTACTAGAGAACGAACTAACCGGGACCATTTGGTCACTAATAGAAAGGGCCACAATTAGCGAATCTCAGCCGCAGGTCAAACAAACGCCAGGAAAAATTATTCAAAGTGATAGCCACAAGAAACGTAATAGCGTAATAGAGATACGGCGGCCTGGAGCTGTGCCTCAAGAGATTAAGCCGTAATCATTACTAAACATACATCGCCAACCGGACCGGTATCTGTGAAAACTCTCTCCCTATTAGAGTCCATCCATATGAAATCACTTTATCTTTCAAGAACTTGTCTTTCAAGAACTTGTCTTTCAAGAACATTTCTTTCAAGAACTTTCCGTTCAATTGTCATCGTCCTTGGAACGGCTCTCGCCACAGTCGCGCAAATGCCACCGACATTGGTGGTCACTGATACCGTCAGTTGGATGGAGTTTAGCGATCAAGTGACACTGGTCGGGCGCACTCGCGCGCGGGCCTCCAGTAGAATCGTGGCGGTGGTCCCCGGCTACATAATTAAAATTAATGCCGCCGAAGGGGTCCCAGTGCGCCGGGGAGACACATTGGTGACACTGAGTCGTCAATCAATTGACCTCATTTACCAGGCCAAGAAAGCGGAGGCCAGAGAAGCGCAGGCGCAGGCGGAACTCGCACAGCAGAATTTTAAGCGCGCGGAAGAATTGTTCGCAGAAAACGCAATCGCCGAGAGCCGACTGGACAGTGAACGGGCGACGGCGAACGCCGCCAGGGCACACTTTGAACAACTGCGCGCCGAAGAACTGAACAAAAAATTGGATTTGGATAATTGTGCCATTCGCACCCCTCTCAGCGGATACACAGTGCGACAGCTGGTGGATATTGGTGAATGGGTCAATGTTGGCGACCCGGATTTTGAAGTTGTCGATTTAAGTGAGATAAAAATCACGGTCAATTTACCCGAGCGCCATTTTGGACATCTCTTGGTTGGCAGCGCAGTGTCTGTTGTCGTCTCGGGTGATAAAAATACCTCGATTTCAGGAGTGGTCACTGGAATAGCGCCGAGCGCATCTGAAGAAACCCACACGTTTCCGGTCTATGTGACGGTAGACAACAAAGATGGCCGGCTGGGCGGCGGCATGTTGATCCGCGCGACACTTTCTCTGAACAAAA
>JADFNA010000462.1 GCA_022563625.1 Candidatus Zixiibacteriota bacterium | reverse complement strand
AGCGTATCCACGACCCGGCCCCTTCCTACGTTTCGTGTTTCCCCAAAAAGTCTCGTCAACCTCAACTACTTTACCAGCTCCGCCGAGTTTCTTAGTGAAAATAGGGTCTTTCATAGCTTCTCGAATCCTTTGAGTCATAAACCATGCGGACTTGTAAGTAATTTCGAGCATCCGGTGAAGCTGGTGGCTACTTATTCCCTTCTTAGAAGAACACATAAGATAGACTGCAATTAGCCACTTGTGTAGCGGTATCCGACTACTCTCAAATAAAGTACCGACAGTAACAGTGAATTGTCTATCACATTCGCCACATTTATAGAGTCCTGGGCGAGTGGAATGCCCATTTAGCTTATATATTCGATTGAGACAGCCACAATGAATACAAACGGGGCCGGATGGCCAGCGAAGCTTCTCCAAATAAGCTCTGGCCTCATCTTCATCATTGAATCGGGGCTTAGATAATACGGACATGGTTATAACCTCCCATCATAATATACAACTCTGGCACGTTTAGTATATAACTTTTTGGAGGGTTTGTCAAGTATATAATTGCCAAAAAAATGGAGCCTGTTTTCATCAAATCTCTGCTCTACTACAACTGCGAGAGAAAGGAAGTCGAGTTCCAAAATAGAGACGCTGCTGATTCAATCAACTCGTGGGTCAGCCGGGCTACCGGAGGCAAAATCTGCTCCATCATCGAGGGACCTTTGCCGGAGAGAACCGCCGCCATCCTGCTCAACGCAACCTATTTCAAGGGGTCATGGAAACGGCCTTTCGATAGCGCCAATACCCGGCAGAGCACATTTCATCTTGCCAGTGGACGTGAAACGAAATGTCAGATGATGTGGCTGTCACGGGAGGACCATGCCGAAATGATGCCAGGTCAATATGTCAGATTCGACCCGCACATAAGTTGCTACTACCCGGCCATACCCGGAGCTCCCCAGCAAGGCAATGGACTTAGAAAAACTGCCGGAGTTACCCTCCCGTATGGCAACGGAAGTTTCCGCATGACTATCCTCGTACCCCTACGGCATTACTACGACTCCAGCGCTACGATAGATACACTCATGAAACAGTTTACCTGGAAGACATGGAGATCGACCCTTTCCCTTTTCAAACAGGATGAGTTTGATCTTGGACTACCAAAGTTCCGAATCCACTACGGGCGCGATTTGAAGGAAACCCTGCAAACGTTGGGCATAACAAAGGCATTTGACCCACAGCAGGCCGATTTTTCAAACATGTTCGCCGACGGTCGCGGCTGGATTGACCGTGTCAGGCAGGAGACGTTTGTGCAGGTCGATGAGAGTGGAACCGAAGCGGCGGCTGTGACTGCTTTGCGTTGGCCCCAATCGATCCCGCCCACCATCGTGGCTGATCGACCTTTCCTGGTTGTAATATACGAGGCCGATAGCGGCGCTATTCTTTTCATCGGTAAAATTGCCAATCCGTCGTGGGATGGTAACCGTTAAATGAGCTGACACTCGGACCCGGATTCGGGACGCGAGTGTCTGTCGGGTGGTAGGCCCGCTTGCATGAGTTTGGCGCCAGACTGTGTCCCCCCGGCTGACAGGGCGGGGGATAGGATTTGACCCAACTCGGGCTGATCAGGGATCGCACGTGGTTTTTCGGTTGCGGAAACTGTCATACTGGCTAAAATGCAAGTGTGCTCTTCGTGCTTGCTTCTGCAATCAATGCGGGACAAAAGAAAATCACTGGACGATTCCTAATTTGCGAGAATCCATGAACTTCCAAATCGCCGCCATTGCATTTGTTGCGCTTCTCCTCTGGACATCCGGAAGTAAGGCACAGCGCCATGATCTGTCTGGCAGTAATCTTGACTCTGAGACCGTGAGAGAGTCAATGCCAGCTCGACAGGCAGCTTTCGTTGAGAGCATAAATAGATTTGGATTCAAGTTGTTCAGGGAAATTGCCGCGACAACACCTGTGGACAGCAACGTCTTCGTCTCCCCGCTCTCCGCTGCCCTTGTGCTGTCGATAGCTTACAACGGCGCCGCGGGTTCAACAAGAAAGGAGATCGCGGCCTGTCTTGAACTCGATGATGTAATGCTGGAAGGGCTGAACCAGTCGTGGCGCGAACTCATCGGGTATATCACAAGTAAAGACTCTCTGGTAGAGGTGGGACTGGCCAATTCACTTTGGACTCGGGTCGGCAAAAAAATGGCAATTATATACTTCGCAAACCTTAGTGATTTTGGAGTCACTTTTTGCGTGACTTGGGTCGTTTCTTGGTGGATTTTGTGGTACTGGCGGGGACTTGTAAAAGAGACTCCACTA
>JADFNA010000461.1 GCA_022563625.1 Candidatus Zixiibacteriota bacterium | reverse complement strand
GAAGGGTCTAAGAAGTTTTAGTATTTGTATTAGAATTCGGATTCACTTACTTACCACTGTTCATGGGTCTTCAATTTCGTTAACTGATTGAGACTGAATGACTCAGCGAACAAAATCGCAGACCGGATAAGCTGAATACCAGAGTAAACAGGACCCTGTGTGAATATGACGGATTCGGACACAATTAACAGCCCGGCGGATAAACGGAAACTGGATATATCTGACCCTGAAAGGCTCAGATACCTGGGATTTGACGTGGGTCCGAGCGAAATCGGCGAACTGTTCAAAACCAAAGACGAAGAACGCAAATATGTGGACCACGTTATTGATAAACGTGATCACAATGATGTCTTACGCGACACCAGCAACTTCCGCGAAGAGCGCATCAGCGCCACAGAGCGCTACATTGTCTTCGGCGCTTCGCTGATGATAATGATCTCGCTTTTTCTGCCGTTTACACCCTGGGTATCCGGATATGTCCAAACCGAAACAGAGGTGACACTCACTGATGTCCCGGCGCCCGCAGATATTACAGCAGATATTACAACTGACGGACAGCCGGTCGCAGATGTTTCAGCAGGCGCAGCCGATGCAACTGGTGAGGCCGATACGACTGTGACGCCTGATGCGGCGGGCGCATCAGGCGATGCCGTCGATGCCGTCGATGCCACAGAAGGCGACGAAACAGTCGCATCACCAACTGACGCTTCTCAAACAAACGACGCAATACCTTCGGCAGCCGCTCTTACAAGACAGGGTGTGGTTGGATTTCAGGACCTGCAAGTAAGTCGTAAAAAGACAAAGATAGTGAGGACCCCGTATAGCTGGTCGGGTGTGCAAATTCTGGCCTCTCTCGGGTCAACCGGTTCAAAAATCTTTTCATCAGGGGTTATCCTGATAGTTTCCGGCATTCTGTTCTTGGTCTATATGCTGCTCTCACTGGCCATTCCCGGTTATATCGGGTATTGTGTCATGACAATCAAAGGACATCCCGATGAAGTCGCTCTCAAGCTCAAGAGCATTCTAAAACTGGCCTGGATACCTGTTCTGGTCTGGGCGGCGATCCTATTTCTTTCGGTGATAGGAGCGGATTACGGTTTTGACACAACAGACGCGCTCGTACAGGTCGGTGAGTCATACGGCATCAGCGCGTTTCTTGGATTGCTTGGAGTTGGTTTTTACCTGTCTCTGGCGGGGTTTGTTCTGGCAGGCAGTAAATCGGTGGAAATCTAATTAAGGCGCCGGGCGCGCCGGGCGACCCGGGCGCCTCCGGGAAATTCGCTGCCAATCAAATAGAAAAAAGAAACATTACAGTAATATTATAATAATATTAGTCGTGGAGGAATTCGTTCAGTGAAACAATCAATCTTTATAACCGTCATGACCATAGTCTCATTCGGGGTTGCATCGGCTGTCTACTGGTATCTCGGAGAGCAGCCCAAAGGCACAATCATGCACACGGTCAACGAAGGCGGCCCGCTGGTTGTTGTATTGATCATGGTCGCTTTGATGCTGCTTGCGTTTGTTATTGAGCGCTTCATGTCTCTGGCGAAAGCCAAAGGGACCAGTTCGATACAGGTCTTCTTTAAGAAATTCATCATCCTCGTTCAGTCGGGCGACTGGGACGCGGCCCTGGCCGCTTGCGACAAACAGCGCGGCAGCACGGCTAACGTTTTGCGGGCCGGAATCGAAGAGTTCCGCAAAGCTGAATCTGATCCCGGCATGGACAACGACAAGAAAATACAGGCGGTGCAGGCCGGCATCGAGGAAGCCAACGCCCTCGAAGGACCGCTTTTAGAGCGAAACCTGATCGCCATGTCAACCATCGCCTCAATCGCCACCATGGTCGGCCTGCTGGGCACCACCATCGGCATGATCCGCGCCTTTAACGCCACCGGTAATGTCGAGGGCGGCGTGATTGACGCCTCGGCGCTGGCGGTCGGCATCTCTGAGGCGCTGGTCAACACGGCCGGCGGCCTGTTTTCCGGCATACTGGGAATCTTCTTCTATAATTTCTTTGTCAACAAGGTTGATTCATTTAACTATGTGACTGACGAAGCGTCGTTT
>JADFNA010000046.1 GCA_022563625.1 Candidatus Zixiibacteriota bacterium | reverse complement strand
TAATCGATCCCTTTCGAATCGAGATCAAAGACATTCAGGCTCAAGTAGCTGCAACCGGTTTTTCCGAAGAGCAACTTCAAGCTTTGTTCGATCTTGGACTAACGGTACAGTTGGTGCCAGATCTAGAACAAGCATTCATTCAAGAGGATATTGATGCTCCAGCCTTTATTCAGGCAGTTCAACAATGGGTGAACATAATCACAGATCAATTCATTCCGGGGCTCAGTATTCCCGCCCGCATAGAAAATGGGGATTTTGAAAACGGCACGTTGGACGGTTGGGATGTCGCCCCGAGGAGTGTAGCCAGCGTGATAACGAGCTTAGGACCGGCTGGTGCGTTTACCCCTGTTCTTCCAGCTGAAGGTGAGCGCATGGCCTTTCTTTCGACGGCAGGATTCGCTCCTACCCCTCCGGGAACAGCAGGCAGCGTTATCAGCCAGACATTCGTCATGCCGACCGGCGTTTCCACTCTTAGTTTTTGCTATCAGTATGTCAGTAATGATGGTGCGGGATTCGAGAATTTTTTCCTTGCTGAACTTGAAACTGAATTGGGTACGTTCACGCTCGCATCCGCCGATAACGCTGCCGGGTCGCCGGCAGGTGGAAATCTGGCGCCACCGCCTCCGCTGATTAGTGCGGGAGTGACCTTGACACCTGATCCTGCCCCGATCTTTCTTTCGGGAGTGAACATCCTGGGCGGAGGTATTTTTGTTAATCCCTCAAGCCTTATGACGGATCGAGTTCGCTCGACTTTCGATGTTCCTCCTCAGTTATGGGAAACCGTGGTCACCCTGCGTTTTTTGGCAGGTGATGTAATTGATTTTATTTTTAATTCGGCAGTGGTAATTGACGATGTTGCCGTCGATGCGCCCAAGGACATTGACGAGGATGGCGTGCCAGACGCTGATGACAACTGTCCGGCAATTGCGAACGCGGACCAGCAGGACAGCAATTTGGACGGTATAGGCGATGCCTGTCAGGAGACAGTTGTTTTCGGTACAACAGGATTCTTGCAGGCCAATTTGGATGGGAGCACCGGCGCTGAGGCCACTGATCCGGCAGCCGGAGAACCGCCCTTCGAGGAACAACTAGTACGGATAGTGGACTTCAGGTTTACCTCCGGCCTAACGGACTCACCGGAAGCGCTCACGGCTACTCTCGTGGCTGGCGCTGTTGAACTGAACTTGGTATCGCCGGATTCGGCCGACGCTCTGATCCAGAGCGTAATCGAACAAGTATGCGACAGCGGCTCAATTTCGGGTGTGGTAACAGCCAACTGTCCGGTTACAAACACCGGTCTTTTGGGAGTCAGCATCGATGCCTTCAAGAACGGGGCCGGTGATCTGGTCGGCGCCGCCGTAACTGATGTGGATGGACAGTATCAGATAGACGGCTTAACCCCGGGTGATTACACGCTCACCATAGTCGCTCCGCTTGGATATAGCTCCTCTGCTGAGGAGGTTAGCTTAACGATTGGATGTAATGACATTGACACGGTAGATTTTGCCTTGACTTGTGTAGAGATCACGGCGAATCCGCGGACTATCGGATTCTGGAAGCACCAACTTGGCGTCGCTCTGGGCGGGACGGGCCATGCCCATGTCGATGATACGACGTTGTGCAATTATCTTGATCTCATCGAGGGTCATTTCAATAATAACGAAGTTAATCAAGTGATTATATATCAGTCGCCTAGTCCGAGCGCTACCTGTACTGAAAAATTGCAGGTGGCGAAAGAATTGTTGAACCTCAAAGGCTCGCAGACGATGCTGTCCAGAGCTAAGCAGCAGTTATTGGCTCTATTGCTGAATGTAGCAGCCGGCCATATTCATCAGACGGAGGTTATTAGCGAAGATGGCGCTACCGTGTCGCAGGCAATCACTTATAGTGACAACCTGATCGATGACGCCTTGGGTGACCATGAAACGGCAAAAACAATCTGCGATGAGATTAACAACAATCGCCAGGTTGCTGCTGGAGTGATTCCGCTGAGTACTGATAACATTGCCTATAAGGATGTTAGCATTTTGCCCAAAGAGTTTAGCCTGAATCAAAACTATCCGAACCCGTTTAACCCATCAACCAAAATATCACTCAGTTTGCCCGAAGCAGCGAACTGGGAGATAGTCATTTACAACATCCGGGGCCAGAAAGTAAGTGCATATTCTGGTTTTTCTGATCCCGGAGTAGTAACGATTGATTGGGACGGTTCAGATTACGCTTCAGGTGTGTATTTTTACAAAGCTACAGTTGGAGAGTTTTCAGCCACTAGAAAGATGGTCTTGTTGAAGTAATGTATCAATACACCTCCCGAGCGCACAGGAGGCTATGAGATGGGACAGGTGGCCAATCGCAACCCGGCCACCTGTTCTTTTTTGTTTTGCGCATGGACAGAGCGCCCCCGAAAATTCGCCCACAGTTCCCAGTCAATGAAGTCGTGACCTGCCTCTCGATTCCGATCCAGTCTGTGAATTAGTATCTTGGCTGGAAAAATTTCCAAAATTTCTGCTCAAAAAAATTCAAAAAATCAAAGAGCAAACATCGCCCAACCCCTACACTCATTCCACAATCCCCCCCGCGTGCAACGGGACTCCCCGGACGGTCGGACTGGTTCGGCTATTGGCCCATGAGCCTCTTTTGTTCTGCGGTATGGAGTCCCTGGGTCGGGTGTACCGGGGTCGCTCTGGGAAAGCATGCTTTTTGGGGTTTATGAGCCTCGCGCAACTTCGGTGATCGCTTTCGTCCAAGTGACTTTGTGACCATTTTGTGTCCATTACCTACCAAAACATCCCAAACCACATCAAAACAGACAAAAGAATACAAAACTACTAAGTGACAGCTACTTAACTAGTTGTAGTGTATCCAACCGTCTTTCAACGGATTACAATTATGGGTGGCGGAGAATTCCTGTCTCTCCGCCAGGGTCGTTGACCCTTTTTCTCTGGCGCTCCTGTTGCTTTTTTCATAATCTCCCAAAAATGCGGTTCCATACATGTTCCTCCACCTCAGCTAGTGGTGGTAACGCCATTTCGCCACTGGGACCCAATCAATAGCTCTCTTGGATTGAGAGAATCACGTTTTTATATGTGCCACCCTTTTGTGATCAAGTTTCAGATTTGCCCCGCCAGGCGATCAGGTCTAAGGCCTTTGTGGCGGCTCAAGGTCTGAGTTCGCGGAGCGCCGGAACGTTGCGCACCCCGATGCCGAAATTGTAGAGCACAAAACGGCCCGATTTGTTTGCACGGCGATGAGAGAGTCGCTCGTTTGGAATGGCGAAAGAAGATACCGGGTCTGTTCATGGGCAACCGAATGTTCTATTCTTTGACATTGAGGCGAGGGTTACCTTGAATGATCAACAAGCATAGAATTGGAATGAAATGGTCCTGTGAAAAGGACCCGTGAACATGATCACATTTGAACAGAATCGCATTATAACCGAGGACATAGCGCATTTGTTACGCAGCGGCGCTTCGACTCTCTTTTTCCGTGATGACGATACCGGTGTTGATAACACCGGCCTGGTGGAACTGATTGATGTATTCGCCGCGCGTGATGTTCCTGTGTCGGTCGGAGTGACTCCCGCAGGACTCGATCGGGAAACTCAGGACCTATTGAGTTCGCTTATGAGCGGGGACCGCCGGCTGATAGAGATTCATCAGCATGGCTACAGTCACGCCAACTACGGAACCGAGCGATGCAAATATGAATTTGGCCCGAGCCGCACTGAAGAGGAGCAGCGCGGGGACCTGATGAATGGCCGGGAAAGACTTTGTGAAGCGTTCGGCGAGGGGGTGTTTAAGGCCTTTTCGGCCCCCTGGAACCGGCTGTCGGACGTAACAATTTCAGCCCTCGAAGCGCTGGGTTTCAAGGTATTTTCGCGGTCGCTGAAACAGGGCGGCCAGGGAAACGCAAAGAAACCGACCGCATTATCCGCACAACTGGTTGAATACAGCGTCTCGGTTGACATGTACAACTGGAAAGAGCGCAGATGCGCTGCCGTAAATGAAATTCAAAGGCAGATCAAAGCTGCGGCCAAACGGCCTTCTCCTCTGGGAATTATAACTCATCATGCACTGATGGATGGACCCTCACGTGAACTGCTGGGCGTTTTGCTGGACGAACTTGGCCGGATTGACGCAGTAACTTTTCACACTTTTGAAGGCCTGTATCGCTCTTCGAAAGAAGTGTCATAGTTTGCGCTCAAGTGCGTCGCTACTTTGCTGATGGCAGTGACAATCTGCCCGCAGTCTTCGTCAGAAAGCGCAGGACTAAGCGGCACACACACCGCCCGCTCAAGAAGCTGCTCGGTATTGGGACACATTCCCCGGCGGTATTCCACTTTGCGCCCGTTGCGCGGGCAGTTGAATGAACATCCGGGGTCAACAGCCTGGCGTTGGCTGAAAACGGCTGAATAGAAATATGTCAGATATTTGGCCAGATTCTCGCAGGTTACGTTTTCCGCGTTTAGCGCCTTGCGAAAGAAACGGGCCGCGCCGGGTTTCTCCAAATACATGCAAAGCGCTGAACCATCATCACCGCTCTCATCTGTCAATTCTCTGAGTTGAAGCCCGCGCAGGGAACTGACTGCTTGTCTGATGCGGCGTTTTCGCGCCCGCATGTCTTTGAACATGGCAGGTGAGTTTCGAACCTGTTCGAGAAGAATGGCTGCGGATATCTCGCTCATGCGCAGGTTTTCTCCGACGATCGCATCCGGCGGCGAGTCCATTTTGAACTCTCTCAACATTCCCTGGTCATGATACATGATTGCCCGCGCATACAGACGGTCATCGGAGAAAAGCGCCGCGCCTCCCTCTCCCGAACTGATTGTTTTGTTTAGCTGAAAACTAACAGTGGTCACGTCACCCCAGGATCCGATACGCTGTCCGGCATACTCTGCTCCGTATGCCTGTGATGCGTCCTCTATAATGCGCAGATTATTCGCGTCCGCAAATTTGCGCAGGATGTCCATCCGGGCCGGGACTCCCTTGACGTGGACAACAAGTATGGCGCGGGTGTTTGGTGAGAGCGCAGAAGACAGCCGCCCGGGGTCGAGACCCAGGGTCTTGTCGCATTCAGCGAAAACCGGGACCGCTCCCGAAGTAACTACGGCTCCTGCGCAGGCGACAAAGGTGCAGGCCGGAACAATGACCTCAGAGCCCGGGCCAATTCCCAGGGCGGCCAGGGCGGTTTTCAGTGCAGCCGTGCCGGAGGATAGCGCCAATGCATGGGCCTGGCCGAAATCCCGGGACAGCTCTTGCTCAAGCAAACGGACATTGCCCATCAATTTGGGACCGTAGTACCTGAACAGCGATTCACTCTTGAGAGTTTTCACTACCAGGTCAATGGTATCTTCACTCAACTGCGACAGAGCCGACTGCGAGGGCAATGGATGCGTCCGAACAGGAGCGCCTCCATGCAGCGCCAGTTGTTCAGATGAGTTCGACATGCGAGCTCTCCTGTGACCTGTAGGCGGCGGTGACAATTTCCATGATTTGCAGGCCGTATGAGGCCGGCGAAGGGGGTGTCAATCCGGAAAGGGTGGCGCGTGCAAACTCATCGAAGAACATTTCCTTGGAACTGTCTTCTCCTTCGCGTTCAAAAGTTTGTGTCTCAGTCCCATTTTCACTGTGTATCCGAGTTTCGAGCGATTTCGGTTTGATAATAATTTCGCCTTTGGTCCCGATGAATCGGTCCTCTACTCTGTGAGAGGTCCCCGGGATGACACATGTCTGAAGGTAACAGGTCAGACCGTCATCAAGGCCCATAATCAGCGAAGCTGTGTCCTCAATATCTCCGGGGGAATCAAGGTTTGCGCTATGTGATATCACACTTTTCACTCGTTTTCCAATTACGCTAAGAATAGTGTCAATATGGTGAACACCGTTCATCATCAATACTCCGCCGCCGCTTTGCTGTTTGGCCATTCTCCACTCCGAGTGTGTCCGGCCGGTCAACCCTTCGCTCCAATACTCCCGGCCCTTGGCGCGGTAGTAATTCGAAACAACCAGAAGCGTTTTACCTATCTTTCCCTGCTCGATCATTCCCCTGGCTTTTTGCACCAATACATCATACTGTCGTGGATGACAGACCGACAATTGAACGTTTGCTGATTCGGCTTCCTGACACATCCGCCTCGCCTCAGACAGGGTATGAGCTAACGGTTTTTCAACCACAACATGTTTTCCTGAGCGCAGGGCGCGGATGCAGAGGTCCGCATGATGGTGATGGGGTGTGGCGATAAAGACCGCATCCACGTCAGGGGACTCAAAAGCCAGGCTGACATCGGTCCCGGTTTTCGCCTGAAGATTTTCCGGCAAACACGCCAGCGCATCAGGATTCTCATCGATGATCATTCGCAGTTCGCATCTACGGGATGCTTCAAGCGCGAGAACATTTTTCAGGCCTACGTCTCCGCAGCCGATCAGAGCAAAGCGCAGTTTATCCTTTGCCATGGCCGGCGATCCCTGGCTGAGGTGTGGGATAAATCGAATTGTGCGTTTCTTTGCCGCCGGGATTTCGATGACGAGCAATAACCTCCTCAGCAAATTGCGTGAGCGATTCCGCACGGCGCTGTGTTGTGTGTTTTTCGAGCGCCTGATCGCGGGCGGCGCCGGCGAAATCATCAGCATCCTTCGGATTTTTCGCGAAGCGCACCAATGTTCGGGTTAACTGGTCCACGTCACCCTCATCAAACAGTAACGCGCTGATATTGTCAGTCACTACTTCCTGGATGACATCCAAACGAGGCGCAATTATCGGTTTGCGCATGGCCATGTACTCGAACAATTTCATTGGCGCGCCATACTGGTTTGACCCAGGCAGAACACAGATATCCATCGCGGCCAGGTGTTCT
This sequence comes from Candidatus Zixiibacteriota bacterium, assembly GCA_022563625.1. Classification (GTDB taxonomy): domain Bacteria; phylum Zixibacteria; class MSB-5A5; order GN15; family JACZUZ01; genus JADFNA01. Next base: position 2,362 of record JADFNA010000046.1, on the reverse strand, counting down.
GGCATACGGTCGTGACACACTTGTCCTGCGCTTATTATGTTTTCTCTCTCTCGAACCGGCGTATTCGAGAATGCGTTTTCCTGTTCCGTCGAAGCATTCCCCACGAAAAAGAGACAGGCGTTTGGGACCTCATACAGTACACGCGGGAACGCCTCCAACAAAAGATCGAGTCCGTGCCAGAGTTTCATGCTGCCTGCGAAACCGATGACAAACTTGTCCTCCAGATTCCACTTCCGGCGAACTGACACCGGTGAGATGTCCGGCCGAAAACTTTCAACGTCAACTCCAGCCGGCAATGTCAAAATCGGCATGGACAGTTGATAGTCTTTCTTCAATTTCTGCGCGAGTTGGATGGAGACACATACGGCCGCATCAGTCTCCTCAATGACATGCCGCTCGATCGACTGCGCCAATTCCAGCATCGTTAAACCGCGCCGCTCTTCAGTTTCCTCGCTCAGATGGGCGTTTATCTCAAGGAGATGCGGGACATTCAGCTTGCGCGCGATTTTCAACCCGGCCTGGCCCCAGAGAGAGTGTCTCTCATAGATGATATCCGGTTTCCATTGGGGCAGGATATTCATGGCGCATTCGTAGAATGTTTCCGAATAGAGCGCTCCCCTGATGTCCTTGTGCAGCCTGCTTTGCGGCAGGAGACTGTCGGTAATTCGCCGTATACGCATCTGGGCGGAGAATGTCGTTTTATCCAGAGGGACGAGCGTAACATTAGTCTCAGAATTGACTGCTCCCGCTGCGCCAGTCTCGCACGTCTCGCCCGCTTCGTTTGTACCGGTGGCAAACACACACACTTCATGGCCAAAATTCGCCAGCGCGCTGACTGTCTGGCGCATATGCAGCGCCCCGGCTTTGCCGCCGTGGTATGGGATACCGAGGTCAGCGCAGAGGTAAGCTATACGCATCATGTTCAGTCCTGGCCCGCCTCTATGTGCGGCCGAGCGCTTTCTCCGCGGCCGCTAACAATGGCCCGGATGTCCAGCGCAGGTTTTCCTTGACGGCATTGATGCCGCTGTTGCGGGCGAATGTGATTGATTTGAAAACACCGATTTCGCTCGCCAGAATTGCGGAGTTGTTACGCATGTACGCTGAAAGAAACACTCTATTCCACTCCTTGAAAGCGCCGAGATTACGATTACCCTCAAGTCCTTCGAGTTCCACTTCTGCAAGCAGATTGCCGATGTCAATTCGTGGATCGCCCGTCGCCATGTCATCCAGATCCAAAAGCCAAACCTGCGCCTCACTTCCGGTCCCGTTGACCAGCGCATTTTTTGGATACAGGTCGCGGTGAATGTTTGAGAGTTTCTCCGGCGCTGTCAGGCGGGCCAGCGCTCGTTCGAGAGTCCGGCGATAAGTGTGGGTGCGTGTTGCCAGCTCGGGCAGGGCCTGTTGCAATTCATTCAAACGGCCCTCAACAATCTTGAGTTCATTGTCGTAAGTCCAGATTCTGGCGCTGACAGGCGGCAGGCTGTGCAGTTGACAAATGGCTTGGGCAACAGGCTCCGCCGAAGCGGCGTTTTCACCAAGCAGAATATCGAGAGGCGTTCCTGTTGCGCATTCAAGAAGAAGCGTCCTGGCGCTTTCTATGTACGCCAGAGGTTTGATTATGCTGAGTGTATGAGAGTTATTGACGCGGCGCAGCGCATCAACCGTCTCAAAAATCTCTTTACCCCGATCATTGTAATACAGCTTGGCATACACCGTCCTCTGCATCTCTCCCGCCTGTACAGTCAGCTCCACGGTTAGGCGTCTGCCGGGCCGGTATTTTGCCACGCGCACATTGAGCGTCCGACAAGGTCCGCAGCCATTATCCAGAAGAGGAGCGAGCGTTCTGGTGAATAGTTCGGGATTACGCAAGAGTTCAAGCCCGGGGAGCGCATCGTCTTGCGGAATATTGCCGGTAATTTTCAACATAGTCTGGTTCAACACAGTTTGGTTCGAAATAGTCAGGCCTGTGGCAGCCAGTCCACCGCCGACAGCCGGAATCGTTTTCAATGTTCAATACCCTCCAGATATAGTGAAGGGAAAGAACGCCGTTTCGTACCTCTCCTGTCGCCGGTCGGCTAGCATGCGAAGGAATGAGCGCGATTTCGGTAATATCAGCAAGCTTACCGGGAGATTCGAGCAGGCCCATCCGTAGGACTGGATTATCTTATACCACTCAGAGGTCGCGTGTCTCCTGCTGGGCGCAACTGTGTGAAAGATATTGAATAACATGGGTGGGTCAAGCCCTCTTTCTATATGTCGGCGTCTAATCGACCGAACAAGCCGCTCAAACAGGAAGTAAACCGGCAGAATCGGCGCCATCTCGCTTGCATGGCGCTTGAATTGATTTGACCTGATGTGTGTG
>JADFNA010000460.1 GCA_022563625.1 Candidatus Zixiibacteriota bacterium | reverse complement strand
TTTCGAGCTCGATAAGAAAGGCCTGATGATGTTCGGGCAGATGACTGCGGGCTCATGGATATACATCGGCTCCCAAGGCATCGTGCAAGGCACTTACGCGACCTTCGTCGAAGCGGTGCGCCAGCATTATGGCGGTAACGCCAAGGGGCGCTGGTTGTTGACCGGCGGCCTGGGCGGGATGGGCGGCGCGCAGCCGCTGGCCGCGGTTTTCGCCGGGGTTTGTTGCCTCGCCGTCGAAGTGGACGCCGAGCGCATCCGGAAACGTCTGGATAGCGGTTATCTCGACCACCGGGCCGACACGCTGGAACAAGCAATCGGCATGATCAAACAGGCGGTTGCCGACGATGAAGTGATCTCGGTCGGGCTGCTGGGTAACGCGGCGGATATTTTTCCGCAGATTCTCGCTGGCGACAATTTGCCTGATGTGTCCAGATACTATGGCGACTGCGAATATACGTGTAATCTATCCGAAAGAAGACCAGTTAATAGGCGCAGTTGATTCCAGTTTCATTTTCGGCTCGGTGAAAAAAGGCTGGAGCGTGGCTGTCAATGGCCACGGGGTTGATGTGCATGATGACGGCGGATGGATCGCCTTTCTGCCGCTCGAACCAGGCGCCTTCACTTTTCAGATTGTCGCCCAACACACGGCCGCAAAAGGCGGCGCATCATATGACACACTTAACTGGCCGGTGCGTGTGCCTGAATTGCCCGGATTGGACAGTTTTGACTCACTGACGATCTATCCGAATTTTCGATTGCCTGCCCGCAAACAAAGCTTGGGGCTGGGGGAAATTCTCAAACTGCAATTCCGCGCCCAGCCGGGCTGTGTCGCATGGGCCGAAATTCCCGGCTACAATGACTCTGTCCCGATGATAGAATCCGATGGACTCCCGGCGCCGTTCTATGCCAGGTCAATATTCGAGAACAATGAGGATTCCGTCGAAGTTCGCATCTACGGTATCTATCAGGGCATGTACACTATTGATATACCGTCTCAGTCTGATTCGCAGGTGATAGTCTATCATGTCGCGGCGCCCACACGTGAGCAGGCGCTGGACTATTTACGACAGACACCTATTGAGCGCATAAATTTCAACATGCTGCGGGCGCTGGACAGGCAGGAGGGAGATTCGGTGAAGTTCGGCGCGTTTGACACGGCCCGGGTCGCGCTGTCGATCAACTCTGCGGAGTTCCCACGTGCGCTGGAGTTTACTGACACGACCCAGATCATGCGCGTCGGTCCGCGCCGGGGATATCTGGGCCTGTTCCAGCCGGCCGGAATTCGGGCGCTGGCGGTTGGATTTGACGGCGACTGGTTCAAAATCAAACTGTCCGAATCCCGCTATGGGTACGTGAATGATTCCGATGCGACGCTTCTCGCGCCAGGTATACTCCCGCCGCGAAGTCGACTGACCAGTTGGAAAGCTATGCATGAGGGAAGAGAAACGATAATCCGCGCCCGGCTCTCGGCCAAACATCCCTATTCAATCAGCGCGCCGAACCCGAGGACGCTGGTAGTCGAACTGTTCGGAGTTGAGATGGACACCGACTGGTTCCGCTATGATTTTGCTGATCGATATTTGCGCCACGCAAGTTGGACACAGCCGGAGCCTGACCTGTATCGCCTCGAACTCCGTTTCACCCGGCCGCTCTGGGGCTATCGGGCCGGGTACAACCACACTGATTTTGAACTGACCTTGATTTATCCACCGAAGAATCTTGGTTCGCTCAGGGGAAAACGAATTGTCGTCGACCCCGGCCATGCGCCCGATCCCGGCTCTGTCGGTCCGACCGGATTGACAGAGTCCGAAGCGAATCTGAAACTTGCTCTGGTTTTGCGCGATGAACTCAAGCGCCGCGGGGCGCAGGTTATCATGACTCGCATTGACAGCAAGGGGCTGCCTCTCTACAGCCGTCCGAAAGTCGCCGACAGCATGAGCGCTGATTTATTTATCTCTATTCATAACAATGCGCTGCCGGACGGCGTGAATCCGTTTGAGAATTACGGCGTCTCGACATATTATTATCACACGCACTCGCTTGCGCTGTCGCGCTGGATACATCAGGAGATGCTGAAACTACCGAAACAGCGCGACCACGGATGGTATCACGGCAACCTGGCCGTCTGCCGACCGACAGGGTATCCGTCAGTTCTGGTAGAATGCGGCTTTATGATTTTACCCGAGCAGGAAAAGTGGCTGAAAACAAAACGCTATCGCAAACAGGTGGCCCGTGCGATCACTAACGGAATCGCGGGGTTTCTGAAAAATTACGGTAAAAGTTATGTTAGGTGAGACTATCCGATCATTGCGAGGAGTCCGGCAGAGCCGGAC
>JADFNA010000045.1 GCA_022563625.1 Candidatus Zixiibacteriota bacterium | reverse complement strand
CACCAGCCCTCGGGATTATCGGGACGCCAAAGCCACCCGCGCCTGGGCCGAGGAGTACGAACTTTCCGGGGCGATTCTGGATGATTCAAAGGGAATCGTGGGGCATATGTTTGAGGCCAAGACCACGCCGCATATGTTTGTGATAAACGCCAAAGGCATCCTGGTCTACTCCGGGGCGATCGACAATGACCCGCGCGGAAAGAAGACAGCCGGCGAAACAGAAAACTACATAAGCGCGATTCTGACCGGCTGGTCTGATGGTCAGACGATCGAGGCTTTCGCCAATGACTCCTATGGCTGCAACGTCAAATACGAGAAGAAACAAACAAAAGCAGTGAGCAAAAAGCGATAGTCTGTGAAGTAATCTAGCTGTATCAAGGGACTGAATTATCAAAGGCCGGCCCGGTAACCCGGGCCGGCCCTTTTTTATTGTGAATCTCTAAACGTGTTCTGTTAAGCCGTAAGAAGTCAGTTCCTTACAGTAGCTCAATAGTCTCTTGATCTAACAACCGATACCGATCGGTCCACACAGCGGCGCTGGGCCGCCGGCGAATATCCTCGCAATTAAGTATGTTATGTCCGCTATATTGACTTTCTCGTCGCCGTTTGCGCTTCCTTGCTGACAGCACTGCGGCGCCGGGCCACCGGCAAAGATGCGCGCGATTAAGAAAGTAATATCGGCGATGTTCACCTTGTTCAGTTCGTCGTCGTTGGCGTTACCTGCGGTGACACAGCAGTTATCACAGGCGTCTCCCAGTCCATCGAAATCAGAATCAATCTGATCAGGATTGGGCGTTTCAACGCAATTATCACATGCATCACCTACGCCATCTCCATCCACATCACTTTGAGATGGATTGAATGCAAATGGACAATTGTCCTCCGAACCGGGTATCCCATCGCCATCAGCGTCATCACCGCCTTGTTCGCTTGTCGACCAATGTTGTATGGATGAATCAATCGCATTCTGAAGGAATTCGAGGTCTGTGCCTACATTCAGAACCAGGCCATTGGAATACAAGGCCAGTTGCTCGAGCGGGTTCAAGCCGTTGACTGCTGCAAGATGTGTCCAGTCCTCAGGAGTCGCAAACTGTGGATTGTCCCCATCCGCTCCCGGGGGTGACCCGCTGATGAATGTCAGGCCGATGAACATATTCCATGATGAGCGGATGGCGATTTCAGCCAGGACCTCCGCGCCGCCGGGAACACAGTCAGGCCTCTGCGAGCAGGGACCAGGCACCGGGTAGTTCGGTTCGAAGTCCCGGTCATGGAAGGAGATGGGGAATGTGAAATGATAAATCACCATCGGAAACAACTGCCCTAAAGGAAGAGGCGGAAACTCTCCTACGTCGCCAAAGTTGATCGGGGCAGTCAGGTCACGTCCCTCGCCCGTTAGGACCTGCCAGATCGCTTCGTACTGCGATTCGGGGCCATCACCACCTACAGGGGATGTATCGATGTTCGCCAGCGTAACTGGCAAGTTCAAATCGTTCGGATCGAAGATGCTTTCAACTCGATACGCCCACTCAACTGGGGATGATCCGTATGGTGGGAATATGAAATCCGAATGACTGACAACTGCAAAGCGGGCGTTCGGGTCGAAGGCTTTCCACGCAGCCGCAATTGCCGGAATCTGGGCAATCCAGCCCGGAATCAGCGCTCCCGTGCTACCGGTGACGTCAAGAATGAAGACGACGTCAGTTCCATTTTTCGGCGAGGTGGTCCAGCCGATGTCCTGCATCAACTGAATTGCCAGCCCCGGATTATGATTGGGTCCGGTGTAGGACGGCTCCATGACTTCATTCGGAAAAAGAGCGGTGCTGAAGTGAGAGACAGAGGAACCGGGCTCGTATGGATTCGGCCCATGCATACGTACGTGTCCGCTGGCGTGCTGGCCGGCGGTGAGAGGTATTGCCAACCCACCAGCTTGGACATTGGCGCCGGTCCAGTGCAGGTTTGGATCACCGGTGGCGGAGTTTGCCCTCTGAGCGTTAGACATGGCGGGCCAAGTAGGGGTTCCCGCGCCATGCTGCTCAAGGTTCAACATGTACGTGTCGTTGAAACCGAGGAACAGAGTCCCAGACGGGCCGTCAACAAAGGTTTGAAAGCCCAGTCCGTGGGAAAGTTCGTGCATGACGACCGTCACAAAGTCAATGTCGGTGCCCGGCGGGTTGGCATCGACTCCATAGTACCAGTTGGTTCCATTCAGACAGGCGTTGTTATTGTCAATAGAGCTGTTGAATGTGGCGCCTATATCAGCGGTAAACGGCGCCAGGTCTGGCACGGGAGAAAGCGCATTCGCCAGCGCCTGCGAGTACCACGTATTTGGCACCGGCGCTCCCACAAAGTCCTTGTGCACGGTCTTAGCTCCGGCGGACCCTAGAACTGCGTTAACGGGGGAGCAAGGCAGGGGATCAAAATTGGCGTCGATGAAAATTGTATCAGTGCTGTTCAGGCATCGACCCCACAGGAATGCGGCATGCTGAAACGCGAGCATTCGGGCCGCGCCCAGAGTTACGGAGGGGTTGCCGCCGACGGGTGTAAACGGAGTCGGGTCATTGAACCCCTCTCCCGGGCCGTCCAAGTTTATAACAGTGATGGTTGCCGCCGCATGCGCGGATTGCGTTCCTAAGAGGAGAACGACAGTAATCGCGGAGACAATCAGCGCGCTAGCTAATGTTACATGATTTCGCATGGTCGTTACTCCTTAATCTGCTCTTTAGTATCGTTTACTTCTTCAGTCAGGATCTGTCCCTCTCCGGCAGACTGACAGCCGATTTGAAGGACACCTTCCGTGGATTCAGATGCGGCCATCAGGCTCCTGAAGCGTCCGTTCAGATTCACATATATTCCACTGACCGGACTCTGTTGCTCAACCAATCCAGCGGAGGATGTGCTGAGCGCTTCCTTCATTTGCTCAGCCAGCTCCCTTGGATAGCCACTGGCAGGCGTTTGAATTATTTTTCCGGTCGCGGGATCCTTGTAGATGACTGCGCTTTGTGCTGAAGATTGACTCTGACTAGCTGGCTGGATCGCGGAAGCCGATGGGGCCGGACCGCCAGCTGAACTAACATTCTTCACGTTCGGTGAAGATTCCTGGGGTGTAACCGAGGACGCGAAATTCGTTAGAGCAAGCCCGACGAATACCAATGACCCGGCGCTCACTACCACGATTGTTTTGAACTTCTTTCCAGTAATTCTCATGAGTTTGTAACCTCCTCCAATGTGTTACCCGGTGACTGCCAGAAAACCCACCACCAGATTTACCTTTTATGAATTACATCGTCATTCAAGATGAATAAATTTTACAACGGTGAGTTACCTCCTTCCTTACTCAAGCCTCGAAAGAACCACAGCCCGGCCTTCCGCCTCCATGAGCGATACTGGAATAGGTAGTTGCAGGGTGAGATGGAGATGTGACTGGCGGCAGAAGTTTGCCACCACATCAGGAACTCCCGGGTCCTGGACCCGATGATTTGGTGAAACTCTACCATCAATCCACACACACAGACACCTCTCCTTGAAGTACGAATATCTGGCCCAGGATATAAAACCGTACAGCTACCAAGAACCATAGACACGCGAAGGTGACCTGTCAAGAGGGTTACGAAAGATTAGTGGCAAAACGGGGGGAACGTAGTTATTTTACTCGGAGATAGGGTCAATCAGTCTACTATCATCTATTCTACGGAAGGTCAACAATCATAATACGCTTACTCACGTGGCGCTCCCCACTAGTCAAGCTAGTTCTAAGCGTGTATCTTTGTTCAACTTCCAGCTTCTTTCGACTCCATTCGACGGTTCATAACCGTGTGTCAAGTGTAAGTAGCGCTAGCTGTGTTCCTCTGTCTGGGAGCGGGTTTGCCGAAGGAGGTCGCCAACGATGTCTTCAACGTCGGCGCAACAGATTTTCAGCAGGCGCGTTAGGCTGTCGACGCGCTGTGCGATTTCGCCGACAATGGGGCGTGTGTGATGCCTTCCCCGGCGAAGATTGTCAAACTGGCGCTGGCCTTTTTTGAATTGGTCGGCGTTTCACCACCGTGTAAATGGGTTTGCAATTCATATATGCGCTCAAGATACCGCTGTGCGAGGTGACCAGTGCGATCTGATTGGAATAGCGCGGTTTCCAGCCAGGCTTGCTTTCGATTTTATCCGTTGAGACAAAACTGTCCTTGTCGGCGGTGATGTAATCAACGAAACCCGGTGTGAAACAACGGGTTGGTTGCAACCAAAACGTACTGGCGTTTTTCAAGAGGTGGAGGTAGAAAACCGGACATGGTCACTCCGGTTTGTGTTTTTTGATCTTCCAATGAATGAATGACCGATTGACTCTCCTTTCGGGCCAAAAAATCTACCTGTTGCCCTGATGCTGCCATAATTTCCTTTGAAACCCCCTTGACAGATCGCCTCCGCGCGGCTACTATTATATCAGGTAGCTCTTGTGCGCTAATCCCCATATCAGTTCTGCGTAATTTCATGGAGAAGTGTTTGTGTGTTTTGAGTGGAGGATTGAGTCTCATTACGTCGTCGGGTCCACGCCCGGGGAGTTCTTGATGTTGGGCAAACCTGTACCGCCAGTCAACTCTCCATGTCACCCTACAACCCGGAAGAAATCAGTGTTTTCGAGTATTCGTATTGTCATTATCAATTCAATTTCAGGAAGGAGCTAGAAACATGAATTACAATCCTCACACCTGTTCTATCGAATCTTCAACGAGATATTTCGTTAGGTTCGTTACATCAGCGCTTCCCATCGTTGCTTTTCTGTGCCTCATGATTCCCAACGTTGCAAGCGCTCTCCACACCCCGCTGGATTGGTATGAGCCAGCTACTAACGATTTAAATTTCAATAAACTTGATGACCGGCTGGATTTGCTGCCTTCCGATTCAATGCCCGAGGTTTTTATCTGCTTCAAGTTTGATTGCCGGCCTGATTCATTAATGTCAGAACTGCTAAGTATGGGGGCTGAGTTAGGCTATCTTTCTCCAATAATATCAAGCGCGGTAATACGTGGAATCAGCGTATCTGATCTCCAATCTATTGTCGCCGCCTGGGACTCCGTAGGGTGGATAACCCCGAATTCTCCGGTAGAACTTCATATGACTACCAGCGGACAATCTGTGGCCGCTCATGCCGGGTTCTACAGTCCCAACACCGCTCAGGATCAGGGATCCATCACTGGCGCCGGTGTAACCATCGCCATATTCGACACGGGTGTCAGAGACCTCGGCAATGGGGGGCATCCAGATCTGCCGATAGCTCTCGGGGGGATATTCGTCATTAATCCATTCACTGGTGCGCTGGGATTCGGCAACCCTACTGACAACAACGGTCATGGCACACAAGTGGCTGGTATTGCTCTTGGGCGCGGAGGAATCGGAGGGGCCAACCGTGGTGTCGCTTCCGGCGCCAATTTGTTTGACTGCCGTGTTTCTGACCCAGGTGGTACATTGTCTCTGGTGGGAATACAGGCAGCGGTTGACTGGGTAACCCTTAACGGAGCAAGCGTGTCGCCACCGATCAGGGTAGCGAACATGTCGATCGGTACGCAGAATGCAGCAACACCGGGAGGCCCCATTGCTGCCTCAATCAACGCGATGGTTGTGAGCGGAGTTGTCATGTGCGTGTCTGCTGGCAATCACGATAACTGTCCAACGACTCCGGCGGGCAACCCCGCGGGAATTGGAGAAATAGCCGTCTCTCGTCGGGCGATCACTGTTGCTTCGGCAAGTGATCAGCGCACCGCCACTCGAGCTGATGACGTGATATCAGGTTTTAGCCGTGTCGGCCCAGGACTCGGAGCAGACCGGAAACCCAATATCACCGCATACGGAGCACAATGTACGCCCAACTGTCCGGCGGCTCCGGCCTGCGCCTCACCTGTAACTAACACAGTTGTTTGCGCCAACAGATTCGGCGGATACTCAGGATTCTCCGGAACTTCCTGCGCCAGTCCAATGGTCGCAGGGGCCTGCGCCTTGTTACTGGAAATGAATCCAGCCCTGACACCGGCGGCAATCAAGAATACGCTCTTGACCAACGCCGAGGATCGCGGAACGCCAGGGTGGGATCGGGTATGGGGGAGTGGATTGCTAGACTTGCGGACGATTTTCTCTGCTCCACCGGTGAATTGTGATCTCGCCGTAACAAAAGTTGATTATACACCAAGACCTGTGGACTGTAACCTGCCAGTCACCGTGACGGTTACTGTGACGAATACTGGTGGAGTATCTGTTACGAACTTCATAGTGAACATACAATACTGGTACCTTACCGCAGGAAGTCCACCCGTGCGTTATGATCTAATCCCGGTCCCTCTGCAGAATACCGCAGGCCCACTTGCTCCCGGCGCAAGTCGCGACTTTACGGCAACAGTCAATTTGAAGCTTCTTACTACACCTCTGAGCCAGCACACATGCTTTTGGGGAATCGTTGGCGCATTGTGTGATAATGTACCGGGGAACAATGAGAAGAATGTCAATGCGACGATTCAGGGGCTACAGGGCACTCAATGCGATCCATTCTCGCCACCCATCGCCGGCGGTGATTCACTTGGAGACACTATGGTGGTGCCGGTGCGACTCGCCCACCGGGTTGGATTCGGTATTCCAGTCACAGTCATCGGTAACAATCCAGACACAGCTAACTGGGATGTCTTTATGGAATTTCAGGGAATGACTGGTAATATCCTTGAATTGATTGTTTATCATTCCGAGTGCCCCGTGGCAGTGAATGTCTGCGCATATGCGAAGAACCCGGAAATTAGCGATTCAATAGACGTCATTATATTTTCATTTAATGAATTACATGGCAATTTCGGTGATGCGACAATAACATTCCTCGCACGAGATCTTAACGTAGAGCGCTGCAACGTTCCAGGCGACGCGAACAACAGCGGCTCTGTCAATATCGCCGACGTGACATTCCTCATCGCCCGTATTTTCGCTGGCGGAGCGGCTCCACCCAGTTGTGAAGAGGGAGACGCCAATGGCAGCGGATCAGTAAACATTGCGGACGTTACTTTCTTGATCGCCCGCATTTTCGCCGGCGGGGCGCCTCCAATCTGCGGCCCAGCCGGGATGGCCTGTATGCCACAATAGGAGGTGACGATGGCCGGTCAAAATCCCTGTGTCAACGGATTTAATCGCTTGCCAGGGACAGGGCGGGAGCGTATTTTGCATACTGTAGTGAGGTCGGAGCTTCCTGCGGGCGATGCGGGCAGTTTTTGAGTTCAACAGTACTACAGATATGTGCGTAAGAATTAGGAATGGCAGAATTCTATCTGAAAGGTCAAGATGAACACACGAGCGTTATCTGTCGTCCTAACCGCCTTTGTTATTTCATTCACTTTCTCTCAGTCGCATAGCGCGTTTGGGCGCGCCAGGCTTGATCGTTCCGAATTACTCCCGCAGCAAGACCTGGGGCGCGCTGCCGGCGCGCCGTTTATTGAGCTGGCCTGCCACAATGTTGGCAAGTTTGCGATTTCGGTGACCAATCAGGGCACTTTTGGCACCGGCTTTGCCGGTGTTGCGGAGTGCCTTGATGGTGAACCGGCGCCCTCGGCAGAATATCCGATCAATTCCGGCGTGGATTATCTGTTTGCCGGGGCGTTCTGGATTGGCGCTGTGATTGGTCGTGATACCCTTGTTTCCGAGGGGGCGAATGGCTGGTCATTTACCCGCGAGATGTCACCGGCCTCGCTGGAGGACCAGATCGCTCACAATGAAAAGCTTACGGTCCGCTCTATCAGCGATCCGACCGACCCGGAATTTGCACTGGCGGTTTCCGAACAGGACATTACCTGCGCCTACTTTGACACGCTCACGGCCGGGGTTGCGCTGGATGCATTTACCGGACGCAGCCATCGGCCATTGGGAATTAAGGTCCGTCAAACCAGCTATGCCTGGAGTTACAGCTATGCTGAGGACTTTGTGCTGTTTGACTTCAAGATCACAAACATCGACGTGCGGCGGACACTGGAGAAAGTGTATATGGGAATCTATGTGGACGGTGATGTCGGCCACCCTGATCAGGCGTTGAATCATGTTGACGACATTTGCGGGTTTAAGTTAGCGGTGGATCAGCTGCAATTTGAAAACACGCAATGCCAGTTTATAGACACTATCCGTGTGGCCTGGATTGCTGATAATGACGGCAATAATCTGACGACGCCGGTCTCGCCGGATAAAGATAAATTTACAGCACAGGACCCTATCGGGGTAAATGCGACCAGGGTTGTGCGCACGCCGTCGGACTCATTGGAGTTTTCGTTTAACTGGTGGGTGTCCAATACCAATGCGTCTCTTGATTTCGGGCCGCGACTGCGCCAAACTGAAGGCGATGAGTTTCGCGATTTCGGCGGGTTTCTGGGCACACCCGAGGGAGACAAGAACAAGTACTACATTATGCGCCACAATGAGTTTGACTACGATCAACTGTTTAGCGCGGTTGATCTGAGCGCGGACGGCTGGCTGCCGCCCGCATCACAGGCCAACCTTATTGCAGACGGTTTTGATACCCGTTATCTGCTCTCGTTTGGGCCATTCACCATTTTCCCGGGCGAAGAACTGCCGATCACCTTCGCGCAGATCATCGGTGACAGATTCCACCGTCATCCGCAAGACATGAACAATTTATGGAACCCCGCCCGGCCGCAGGCCTATGTTGACGCTCTGGATTTCACCGACCTGGGGATAAACGCCCAGTGGGCCTCGTGGATTTATGACAATCCGGGTGTGGATACAGACGGTGACGGCTTCCGCGGCAAGGCCCGCGTCTGTGTCAATGATTCAACCGCTATTGATACCAGTTATGACACTTTTTTCGCCGACGATGGCGTGACGATTGACTCAATCGTCATACGTGACATCTTCTTTACTGATGTCGACAGCGTGTTCTATGAGGGCGACGGCGTGCCGGATTTTCTGGGCGCCTCACCCCCGCCGGCGCCGATTATCAGGCTTGAGCCGTCACCAGGCGCTATCACTGTTCGCTGGAATGGACTCAGATCAGAAACTACCCCTGATGCCTTTAGCCTCAAGTTGGATTTTGAGGGATATCGTGTGTATGTCGGGCTTGGCAATCGCGCCACCGATATGACGCTTGCCTCATCATATGACCGGGAAAACTTCACCCGCTATTCCTTCAATGCGGATTTCGAGGTATGGGAAATCGCCGGTCCGCCGCAAACACTCTGGGAAATTCGAAATCTGTATGCCAACGGCAATCCCGCCTATGAT
>JADFNA010000459.1 GCA_022563625.1 Candidatus Zixiibacteriota bacterium | reverse complement strand
ATGTGGCCAACCAGGGTACCAATGATGTCTCGGTCATCGACATTGCCAACAACACAGTCCTACCAATAACATTAAGTGTGAGTCCCAATTCACACGGTGTCGCTATTACTCCAGATGGCCTTTACGCATATGTGGCCAATAGTACCGCTAACACAGTCTCAGTCATCGATATCACCAACAACATAGTCTTGCCGACAACAATAGCTGTGGGAACGGAGCCGCAAGGTATCGCTATTACTCCCAACGGACTTTTGGCATATGTGACCAACCAGGCGTCCTATGATGTCTCCGTCATCTGGATTTCTGACAACACTGTACTCAAGACAATACCTGTCGGGGACTATCCGTTAGGCATCGCCATTACTCCAAATGGCGATTATGTATATGTGGCTAATGATCTTTCCAATACTGTCTCCGTAATCAGGATTTCTGACAACACTGTAATCAAGACAATACCTGTGGGATTACAACCAAGAGGGCTGGCAATTACTCCTGACGGTGCTTTCTGCTATGTTGCCAATTCATTTTCCAGCGACCTATCGGTGATCGAGATTGCAAGTAATACGAATGTTGCCACCATAAGCGGAATAGGTGTTTTTCCATGGGGAGTCGCGATTACACCCAATGGAGACTATGCATATGTAACCAATGCAGAAATGACTGGTAGTGTCGCGGTAATAGAAATCAGTAGTAAAAGCTTCCAATCGACAATAAGCGTTGGTTCAATTCCGAGAGAGCTTGCCATTACCCCCGATGGCAAATATGTCTACGTTGCGTCTGTAAACGCTGCCATGGTCTCCGTAGTGGACATCAGTAATAATAATACTGTAATGGTCAACATTAATGTCGGTGGTTCGCCAACGGGAATCGCCATCACGCCACAGGCTCTCCAGTGCGTGACTCTACCTTCAGACATGGTTGCCTGGTGGCCGTTAGATGAAACCACCGGCACCACGGCTAATGATATTGTCGGGTTCAACAGTTTTGGCACGCATTATCAAGGACCTGTGCCTGTTCCCGGCAAGGTCGATGGTGCATTAAGTTTTGATGGTGCGGATGATTACTTAGAAACTGAGGCCTATATGGAATTGGACTTCGGGGTTGGGGACTTCTCTATCGATGCCTGGATTTTCTGGGATGCCTTCAGCGTATCCGAGGCACCCATCGTGTCCAAATGGTATGGCGGAGACGATGGCTACTACTTCTTAATCCTGAATGGGAAACTTACCTTAGGTCTGGCCGATGGTGCCGGTTCCACCTACTACTTCGACCCTATTGCACACAACTTACCAATTTGTCAGTGGCTTCACGTGGCAGTCTCGGTAGATCGAAATGACCCGATGGGACTGCGTTTCTATGTCAATGGCACATCTTACGGTTCTGCCTTGGATCCCACAAACCGCCAAGGTACTATATCAAATCCTGATTCGTTGCGGATCGGATCCTCCAAATTCACCCTACTATCAGTTAACACGCCACAGTTCTTCGGCGGAAATATTGATGAAGTGGAACTCTTCAACCGTGCGCTGTCTGCATCAGAGATTCAGGACATCTACAACGCAGGGAATGCGGGTAAGTGTAAAACACCCGTTTCGATCGATGAGGATCAAACTGGTCAGCTGCCGCAACAGTTCTTCCTGGAGCAGAATTATCCGAATCCCTTTAACCCGGAGACGGTCATAACATATGCACTCCCGAAAGCGGGTGAAGTATCTCTAATTGTTTTTGACATTCGGGGTAGGAAGGTAGCTCAACTGGTCAATGATTTAATGCCGGCAGGATATCACAGCGCCACTTGGAATGCATCGGGATTTGCCTCAGGTATTTATTTCAACAGGCTACAGACGGACGATTTTGTCCAGACGAGGAAGATGGTGTTGTTGAAATAAAGTGATAGTGGCTGTCAGGGCTTGTCCTGACAGCCTTGAAAATGAGATTATGCGGTCAGGATAAATCCTGACTCGCACAATAACAACAGGAGTATAAAATGCTAAAAAATACACTACTAACCCTATCGATTTGCGCGGCAGCTTCGTTGGCTATCTTCCAGGCGGCTTACGCGTAGATCGCTGAATTCAAAATAACGGCGGACGATGGAGCGGCAGATGATTTTAAGTGGGATAATTACTAAAAAATTGCAGTCATTTTGATATACACATCATGGTGAATAGCTATCTACAAAAGGAGAGAATGATGATAAGAGCAGTAATTATATGCACGATTATGATTCTAATAGTACCGCAGCTAATCTGGGGTCAAATACCGCAAACTATGAGTTACCAAGGCGTGGTAACAGATGTCAATGGCGTCGCGGTTAGCGGCGGTAGTCTTGATTTC
>JADFNA010000044.1 GCA_022563625.1 Candidatus Zixiibacteriota bacterium | reverse complement strand
CAATCTGCGGAACAACCGGGTCCTAACAGCCGCGATAGATTACACGTGTATGAAACCCGGACGAACGTCCGGGCCACGCTTCAGAAATACGCCAAAAATCTCATCCTGAACGTAGTGAAGGATCACGGCGCTGTTGGTGTATTGATAATCATTAAGATGAGTCGCCAGGTTCATCCGAATGGGATGCCCCACCGCTTGCGGTGGGATAAGTGGCAGTCTCACTCTTTGAGTCGTGCATGATACTTGATCGCAAAATTATCAACTATTCCCACCGCAAGCGGTGGGGCACCCGGCAAGACATTACTTGGTCACAACTTATTGTACATGCCGGCCGGCGTCAAGGCAACTAAAGTATCGATTGCGTTTGTATTCGCAGGGGCTATGTGATCAGTTCGGATTTTTTCAATGTTGATGTACCCCGATGGCTTCTCTGTCCATTCTTCACCCTTTTCCTTTCGATAGAGGTATAGACGGATTCCGTCTGTAAGCGCCAAAGTATTGCAATTTTCTAGTTTCAGGCGCTTATGATACCTGGACACCTGGTCAAAAGCCGATCTGAGACCATGGCGAAGATGTTTAGCTTCACAGATGAAGACGCAAGATTCAGTTGACCGCGGTATTCTTCCAAAACCTGCAAGGTCCACTTTATTCCACTCAAGCGCCAATTGCTGCTCAGACCAGCCCAATGCTACAAACAAAGGCAAAATCATATGTGCGACAACTTCATGTTCGCTCGGTCGAGTGTGCTCTTCATTCCTAACGTACCACTTGCCAAGTCTACGTTGTCGTTGTATGGACCTTAAAACCTCGTCTACTGCTTCGTTCGCGATTCCTCTGGAAAACAAGCCTTCACCAAGTGATTCCAAGCTGAGAGGACTCGGAATAGTCAGATCAAACATCTTGAGTTCACGGGTCTGGATTTCCTTTTGCAAGTCAAAAATCGGATTTAGAACAATTTCATCCTCAACTCTAGTGAACGTTGGGATTTGCTTTCTGTGTCCGAAAAGTGGTTTCTTGCCGTCACGTTGGAGTTCGCACAGATTCTTGGACAAGTGGTCTTGCCATATAACTCTTCGTGTATGCTGAAGGTTCCATCCGTAAATATCATCAAATCGTTCATCATGTTTATATGTTTCATCAGAGATTACTCCTATGCCAGCCACGAGATGACCTTTCCGCACCAGAACCGTATCGTCTGGTTCTGGATCTCTAGTGAAACTCTGGATCTGGTTACTCTTGTGTTTCGTCAACTCCTTCTGTTCGACCATATCGGCATAAACAGTTTCGTTGAATTTGCCAAATCTTCCTGGCCCCATGAACATAACATCGTATTTCAAGAACAGGTCATCATAGTATCGACCGTTGTCACCACATCCGATTTGCCATACTGTACTCACTTAACGCTCCTCTCTAGTGTCGACGACCGATTACCCCACCGTGTAAGTGTACAAAACGAACCCATTTACGACCGGGTGGCCTGGACGTTCGTCCAGGTCTCTCAGGCCACTCACTCCTCCCCCAACATCCGCTTAATATCCTCAATCTCCAATCGCAAATCTTTGTTTTGTCGTTTGAGTTCTGCCAGTTCTTTTTTGACTGATGCGGTCTGATCGCCTTCGGCGGCTTTTTTCTGAATTGCCGCTATCGCATCGCGGGCGGCTTTCATCGGCCCAAATCGTATCTGGCGTTTCATATAGCGCCGCAGGGCCGGTAATGACTCAGTGTCGCTGAGTTTCTTGAGCGCAACGACTGCCGATCCCCTGATTCGTGGCGCTTTGTCGTCCAGAAACTCCTCCAGGCGCTCGCGGATATCATCGGCGCGTTCCTTGTCAAAATTTGCCAGTTTACCCAGCGCGCTAATCGCCGCAGTGCGCGCCCTTTCCGGTTTACCATAAGCCGACCATTTGAATGCCAGGTCGATTCCGCGTTTGTCTTCCAGTTCGACCAGCGCCTCGAATGCCGCCTTGCGTATCCATTCGGAATGCGAGTTTTGTTTCAGCGCATCGAGACAATAGCGGTATGCCTTCGGGGCGCGCAATTTGGCGAGCGACTTCAACGCCTGCCCCTGTGTCAGGTAGCTCAAGTCGGTCGTAAACACACGTTGCAGGGCATTTGTCACCGATCCCTGGTCGGCATGATTGCCGAGCGCCCTGGCCGCGGCCTGGCGGACTTTGGTGTGTGTGTCACTCAGCGCTGCGATCAGCGCCTTGCGGGAAACTTCAGATTTGTTTTCGCCAAGTGATTTCGCACAGGCCTGCCGCACTCCCCAGGCCGTGTCGGAGTCCATCGCCCGCGCCAGCGACGTGACAACTCTTTCTGTCTGAGGAGCGTCGACGAGCCACTCGGCGGCGCGAATTCGTCCGGCCAGTGTTTTCGCGCCGGAAAGCTGGCCGATTAGCTCGGTGGGTGATTTCTCAAATGCCAGTGTTTTCAAAATGACATCCTCGGGATCAAACTCCACTCGCTCCGGCCGCGATAATAGGGGGATATATATAGTCTGCTCGCGCTGACTGACATCGACAGTCTGTTTCATCTCACCAAAATCCCCGGTCAGGACTATTTGCGCATTGACCGCAAATAGCGGCGTGACAGAATCCACTTCCTGAGTTTGCGACACATGCAGTTTCACCATTTTCTGCGCCGCGTCCCACTCCCAGTCAACTTTGAATTCCGGGTACCCGCCGCGAAATATCCACTGTTGGAAGAACACATTCAGTGTACGCCCGCTGGCGTCCTCCAGCGCCTGTCTGAAGTCGGCTGTTTCAACTGTCCCCGCATGATGCCGGGTGGCATACAGGTTGATCCCCTTCCACCACAAATCGTCACCAAGTGTTGAACGCAGCATATGCAGAACCAGCGCGCCCTTGCGGTATGTATGCCGGTCAAACATCTGCGACGGGTCCTCGTAACGCGCGGTTACGACCGGGCGCCGATACTTGGAACTGTCCTAGTTCATGTACGACGCCCGAAAAGTTCTCAGGCGCATCTTGAACTCACCATTTCCTCTGGCATGCTCGGTGTACAATAAATCAAAATAGGATGCGAACCCTTCGTTCAGCCAGGTGTTGTTCCAGTTCTTGGTCGTCAGCAAATCACCCCACCATTGATGCGCCAGTTCATGAGCCACCAGTCCATCTGTTTGATAGTCGACCTCAGCCCGTTCATCATGGAGCATCCTGCGAGTCATTGTAGTGGCGCTGATGTTTTCCATCCCGCCCCAGATGAAATCATGCACACACGTTTGCGCGTATTTCTCATACGGATAGCGCACACCAATTTTGTTTGAAAAGAAGTCCATCATATCCGGCGTTTTGCCGAACGCAAGATCGACAAATTTCTTGTCCGAGGGGTTGACATAATAAGTGATTGGAATGCCGTCCCATTCGGTGCGAGTTTCATGATACTCACCGATAATCAATGATGTTAGATAGGTGACATGCGGCACATTTTCGCGCCAGTGATAAGTCGTCTCTCCGCTTTGCCCGTCGATTTCAGCGCTGATAAGCGCGCCGTTTGCAATCGCCCTCATCCCTTTGCGGACTGTCACAATTATTTCGCTGGTGGCGCGGTCATTCGGATAATCCCAGCAGGGAAACCAGTGGCTGCTTTCATCCATTTCACCCTGCGACCAGACTTGCCACGGCTTGTCCGGATACCCATCATCCGGCCTGACAAAATATAGCCCCATTTTCGGATGCGCGCTGTATGCCACAACGATATCGAATGTGTCCGTAACATGGAATGTCCGATTCAGTAAAACTGTCAGCAGGTTGTCGGCATAGCGGTAATCCAGATCAATGCCGGATGACAAAGCCACGGACAATATCTCCATATCGACCGCATCAAAATACACTTCGCGCAGGTGTTCATATATCGGTGAGATCGTCGTCGTCACCACGCCGTCAATCCGGCCGTCTTTCATATCTATAACAGGTTCAAGCTTAACATGGATAACGTCGCAGACGCGCGTGCGCCCATAACTTTCGCCGGAATAATCATTCGAAAAACCCCGGTCCTGGCCCTCTGACGGCGCTGCGGTTAGAGCAAATGAAAACGCCAGCGTGTAAATCAACCTGGTCCTGCGCGTGAATTGTGAATTCATCATCACCTCTCTGTAGTTTTAATATTTACATTGGCACTACTAAGATTGGCCCTTTCAATGTTGCGGCGTTTATTCCCGGTCTTATTGTACGGTCCTGCATGGACGCTTCATGATACCACAGGATTGAGGACTTGGCAATCCGGTCTCGGTGGCGTATGTTGGATCAGTGAAATTGACAAATTACACGCACAAGACCGCCGGTCGGGAAAAGGAGAACGGAATATGAACGCCTCAAGGGTGGTCCTGATTTTCTCCGGCGTCTGCTTGTTAAGTCTGGCCGCGACGGTCAGTTCAAAAATCGCACCTCCCGGACAAAACGGCATGGATTCTCAAACGAGAATCCTGCATGAGGCTCTGATGCGGCCCCTGGCGGATGGGTTCCAAGCGGCTGACGTGGAAAATCTGGTTATCCGTCGTGACCGGGCAGTTTTTGAACTCGAAAAAGGCCGCCTGTATCTATGCAAGCCGGTGGCCGGTCGCGTCTGTGGCGTCGTTTTTCAAGGCAAGGGAAGATTTACCCTGACTGCGCCAAATGCGATCGAAACTCAAAGAATCTATCGACACTATGACTCTGATACCGCAAAGGAAGAATTCAAATTTCTCTACATAGCTTTTGGCGATAGCACACTGGAGGAATTGTCAAGACAGGTGACCTTTGGCCAGAAGCGAGTCTTAGGCTCTATCAAACGCGGACTTGAACTGTGTCATACGTATTTCGAACAAGCAAGAGGTGAGCACTTCTATTATCCCATGCTCAACACCTTCATGAACGAACAGCGGAACGATTTCTTCCATGCGCATTTCGCTAAAGATGAACGCCGCCCAAATGTTTTCCGAATACATCCATACGGGGCCGAGCGTGTAAGTTTTCGCCGCCGTCAGATTGAGGATCCTGTTTACGGATTTCAAGATATCTGTCGTTTTAACACAACTGCCGATGAAGCCGCGGGGCTTCGACCGGGACAGGATGAATTGGACAGAGTCGCAGTCGAAAAGTACCGCATTAATTGCTTTCTCAATAAATTCTTGAAGTATTCAGGTTCAACGTCACTTGACCTTCAAGCTCTGCGAGATAACCAGACATATTTCGCATTGGTTTTGTATGATGAGTTGGATGTGGATTCTGTGATGGGAGAAAACGGAACGCCCGTTGAATTTTTTAAGGGGGAAAACCACGGATTTATCTGGATTAAATCTGCCCGACCACTCGATAGCGGCCAGACAATTTCATTGCCAGTTTATTATCACGGCGAGTTGGTTACACGCGACCTGTACTGGATTGAGGTTGAACATCTATACCATTGGTATGCAAAAGCGTTGACAAATAGGCCATCTCACTATGTAATCACTTTTCACCATCCTCCCCGATATACTGTTCTCACCGCAGGACGTATCGACACTTTATTCACAACAAACGGAGTTACTACTTGCCGCTGGAAGACTAAATATCCGGTTTTCAGCCCGACATTCAACATCGGCCAATTTGATGAGTACACTGAAGGATCACGTAATAGTACCCCAGTCAAAGTCTATAGATCAACTGCCGGCCACAAAGAGGCTGAAAGGTTCAGAATGGATTTTGCCGAATCGCATAATATGAAAGAGAGAATTGCAAACGACGTTTCTGTCGCCATGGTCTTTCTTGAGCGTCGTTTGGGGGATGCCGTACTTGATACACTGCGAATTTCTGAGGGCGAGTTTCTGGTATCATATCGAGGAGGGATCGTGCTCGGATTCTGGGATTTTCACCAGAATGAACGGACCGGGTTTGATGAGCTAACTAGAACAACCTACGCTGCAAGACAATGGTTCGGGGATAATGTTAGACCAAATTCATACCATGATCTCTGGTTGGAAACGGGTTTATCTGCATACATGGGTCTGTGGATATTACAAGAGAAGACAATTGGGAATCGGGGCTTCTTAGATGCAATGAGAAGCTGGCGGGACCTGATATATGAGAGCCAGAGCGGCAAGCTCGGCAAAAACAAGCAGGATAGCCCGATTTCTGCCGGAGCGCGGACGGTTAGCGTCATTCGATTCGAGAAAGCCGCATTTGTCTTTCACATGATCCGATACCTTTTGCGGAACATTGATGCTCCTGATGACGATCGTTTCACTGCGTTGTTGCGCACTTATTATCAAAAATACAAACTATCCAAGGCCTCCACAGAAGATTTTCAGAGAATCCTCGAAGAAGAAATGGATTCTGACATGGACTGGTTTTTTGACCAGTGGGTCTATGGATCACATCTGCCTGAGTATCGCTATTCCTACAAAACCACCGAAGATGGTGACGGGCAATTTCACGTCACGCTGAAAGTGGAGGACAAACGCGCTCCGGAGGACTTCAAGATGATAGTGCCTCTGCTGATCGAATTCCCCGGCGATCAATTCTCCAGGTTGCGGATCGTCGTAGGGGGGACCGAAACAATCGTTGAACTGCCGGTTCTTCCACTCGAACCCCGAAACATAATTTTCAATTACCAACTCGCGGTTCTGGCTAAATCAAAAAAAGTGAAATGGAAGAACTAAAACTCCTGTCAATGTGAATCCACTCTATTTAGACTGAACTCAATTGTCTCACTTTGCCAATCCGAGGATCGATTAGCCGCTGTCTTTTACCCTTGCTATCTGCGGATTTCTGCGTACATTGTCTGGGACTGCGCGCGCGGCGCCTCACATACGCTGCGCCATATCTTCAACCCGGGGACCGAAAATACCGGGCATATACCGAGAAAACATGCGTTATTCCGATTTCCGGATATAATTGCGTGGGTAACAAAATCTTCGCGGCCCTTTTGGCCCAATCCCAGGAAACGACAAAAATGGACCTGAGTCCGACACGAAACCGCCACACCAATACTCCCGGCCTGGCTAAGTATTTTTTCGCCGCCGCCTTGGCCAGCCTGATACTTGCTTTGCAGTCATTCGCCCTGCCCTTTCCTGAACCGGCGAACTTCCCGAATACGTCAAACACAGAGTTCGACCCAAACTCTACCGGATCCATTGGCGAGTTCTCCGCAGTTGACCGTTTCTCGCTGGACAGCCTGGCTGCATTTGTCTTTCCGAGACCGGCTGGCGCCGGTGGAGGAAATCGTGGCAGCGACTGCTGGGGATGGGTGGCTCCGAATGGTGACCAATATGCCATAATGGGAATCCATCCCGGTGTTGTGTTTGTCAATGTCACCACAATGCAAATCATCGATACGGTTGTCAGCCCGGGGGGGACCTGCTCCTGGCAGGATATTAAGACATTCGGTTCATTTGCCTATGCAACCTCTGAATGCGGCAACGGGATACTAACCATCGACATGAGTTTTCTGCCCGACAGCGTCCATCTGGTCTCATCACTGCCGACCTCAAATCTAGGCGGCTTCAACTCGCACAATCTGGCCGTAGATTCGCTGGCCGGGTTCTTGTACCTCGAGGGTACTACCGGTGTCAAACGGAACGTTTTTATCCATGACATATCTGATCCTGCGAATCCTATCTTTGTCGGTGGTTTTTCGAACAACTCCCAGAGCGTTCATGATTTTTTTCCAAGAAACGACACCGTGTATACGGCCAACGGCAGCCAGGGGACCTTTTCCATCTGGGATTTGTCCGACAAACTGAACCCGGTCCGTATTGCCAACTGGCTGACCACAGCCGACGGGTTCGCACATGCAATCTG
This sequence comes from Candidatus Zixiibacteriota bacterium, assembly GCA_022563625.1. Lineage (GTDB taxonomy): Bacteria > Zixibacteria > MSB-5A5 > GN15 > JACZUZ01 > JADFNA01. The sequence continues at coordinate 1,495 of JADFNA010000044.1, read as the reverse complement.
CCCGACAACGGACGGGCGCCATGTTGTCACCACCGAAGAGACAGCCGGTCATACGGTGAAAATTTGGAATATTGAAGATTTTTCGAATATCCGACTCGTTGCTGAATTTTTGGGACCGGCAGGCCTGGCACACAACCCGGTATTGAGAGGCAATCTGCTCTATCTTTCGCATTATGAATCAGGAGTGTTTGTGCTGGATATATCAATTCCAAGCTGCCCGATCGTAATAGCTTCCTTCGACACCTACCCGGAAGGCGAATCTTCGGGATTCTCCGGCTGCTGGGGGGTATTCCCTTCTCCCAAAGACAGCCTGGTGTATGCCTCGAACCTGGACGGCCGTTTCTATATTCTTAAACTGTCAGAAGACACTACTGTCGATGATTCATTCACCGATAGCGATTCCGACGGCATTCCGGATTTCTGCGACAACTGCCTTATGGTCGCAAACTTTGACCAGTCCGACGAAGACGGCGACGAAATCGGAGACGCTTGCGACGCCTGTCCGCTCGATGCGAATAACGACATTGATGGCGATTCCGTATGCGGCAACGTGGACAACTGTATCTCGCTTGCCAACAGCGACCAGCTTGACACAGATGGAGACGGTCTTGGCGATCCTTGTGACGGCTGTCCGTTGGATTCGCTAAATGACGGAGATGGGGACGGCTTTTGTGCGGATGTCGATAATTGTCCGGACTTGGCCAACACTTTCCAGACTGATTCGGACTTTGATGGAATCGGTGATGTATGCGACGAGTGTCCCGGCGACAATATCAATGATCCTGACGCAGATGGGCTGTGCGCGACAGTAGATAATTGTCCCACCGTGTCAAATGTTGGCCAGACCGATAGCGACGGAGATGGCGTTGGTGATGCGTGTGATCTGTGCGCCGGATTTGATGATACGCAGGATGCCGACCTCGATGGCGTCCCGGACGCCTGCGACCAGTGCCCCAACAGGCCCGATCCCTGCTCCTGTTGTGCTCCGGTGAGCGCAGGCGACGCGAACAATGATGGATCGGTGAATGTAGCTGATGTAACATTCCTGATCGCCCGCATATTCGCCGGAGGACAGGCGCCGGACTGCCAGGACCAGGCGGACGCAAACGGGGACAACAATCTAAATATCGCCGATGTCACGTTTTTGATCGCACGCATTTTCGCCGCCGGCCCCGCCCCGGTTTGCGGTTCGGCCGGGGTCTAGTCTCGTAGAAGTACCTGTAGGTCGGCGTTCCGTAGACCGCCGCAGGCGGACGAAGAAACCCGACACGCTCAACCATAAAGCAAATTCGTTTGACCCATCAGGAGAGTGAAACCAACGCTCGCTCTCTTTATGTTCGCCATATTGTTGAAGTAGTATCTATTAGTTGCTTGACTACGGCCTTATTATGGGAGCGGGAGATTCATGAAATTTACTGATTTCAAAAGGACGGAACTCGAATGAAACACTATCGCAAAGAGCTATGGTTCAAGATTCCCGCGAGAATGGACTTTG
>JADFNA010000458.1 GCA_022563625.1 Candidatus Zixiibacteriota bacterium | reverse complement strand
CCGACTTCATCAGCAACATTCGGAACCTTATTTTCTTTGTCAAGATCTTTCACAACCTTTTTTATATTGCTCCGCACAATTAAACTTCCCGCGCCCATTTTATTCTAAATCGACATCGCTTTATTGAGGGCAGCAACAGCTTTGTCTGTTTCGCCCATCCACCCAGCACCGAGTTTGGCCGTGATCATATATTGTCCGACTGTTGAACCTATCATGATGAGGGTGTCTCGTATTTCTTCATCATTGCTTTGAAACGCGGATGATCGTGCAGCGGCTTAAATTGCGGATCAAGTTGAATGCTTTTTGTGGTTGCAATACCTGGCGTATTCAGAATTTTTTCGAGAACATCAAGAGTCTCATTTTCATCACCCGACTCTAAATAAATCCAGGCCAGAGCAAACATTCGATCGCCAATATTATTCATCCTTTTCTCCAGCTCAACCCCTTTCTTGCCGTGTTCAATCGCTTCCTCAAAACGCCCCATACGAGCCAGCGCAGTTCCTAACATCTGGTGAGCATAGCCAACCTCGACGGCCAGCCCCGCGCTTTCTTTGAGAATCGTATACGCGCTATCCGCCTGCACCCTTTCCAGCTCTCGCTTGTTTTGTATGCGGTAGATAAAGGCCATTCTCAAATGGTACTCTTCATCGCCGTTATCAAATGGGCGAAGCAGGTCAGAATATCTCAAGGCAGACCGAAAATCGCCGTCCCAGACAGCATGATCAAAGCCGGTGTCGTAAAAACCGGAGTGGGGTTTAACTATCCGTTCGGCGTCGGCAATTAGTTTGCGCGCGCGTTTCAGGTCTGCATCGCGGCTTACTACCACCCACGATAACTGGAAATAAGCTGTCGACAAATCTGGAGCCAATACAATCGCCTGGTAATAAGTCTTCTCTGCTTCGTCGAATCTGCGAAGCATTGCCAAGCTATGTGCGATATCTACGATGTGCAAGACCCTGAGTGGGTCGAATTCGGCGGCCTGCCTGAAATACTTTAACGCCTCTTCAAAATTCGCTCGACGCAGATAGACATAAGCAATCTCCATCAGCACATCGGAATTATTTGGTTGTCTTTCGAGAACACGATTGAACTCCGCGAGCGCTTTGTCGTACTCATAGTCGTGATAATAATATGAACCGAGGGCAATTTTTGCCTCCACTGAATTGGAATCAAACGTCAACGCCCGCTGAAGATAGCGCCAGGCCTCATTCAGGTTAGTTGAATCATAAGTATGGTGCCAGTATAATTCGATTTCAGTCCGGGCCAGGCGCGCCAGAGCAGGAACATATGTCGGATCGGCGTTCAAGGCCTGTTCATACAGTTTTTTGGCGAGTTTTATCGGGACCATGTCAACGTCGGTGCCGGACTGATACCAATAGTCGTTTCCCCTAAGATAAAAATCATACGCTTCAGGATTTTCGGTGGGCTTTGCCGCAAGGGCGTCACGTTCCTGCTGTAACAGGGTGACATCGAGTTCATTTGCAATAGAAATAGCGATCTCCGCCTGAAGCGCAAAAATCTGAGTTAGCGCCCGTTGATAGGACTCAGACCAGAGATGCCGGTCATCAGAAACCTGAATTAACTGCGGAATAATGCGCACCCTGTCTGTGTCTCCTGTTTTGTCCCAGAGAATCGTTCCCTCAAGGATATAACTAACGCCCAGCTCAGTGCCAATTTGTTGCAGAGTCTTATCTGTCTTCTTGTATTGCATGGAGCTGGTGCGGGATATTATACCAAGTCCGGAGAGTTTCGCCAGACGCGATATAATCTCATCAGTGATTCCATCAGCAAAGTATTCATCCTCCGCACTGCCGAGATTTTCAAACGGCAATACAGCCAGCATTTTAAGGGCATCCTCTTCCACAGGTGCGCCCTTTGGCCAGAAGGAGTACAGTAGGGCTACCGCCGCCATTACGATCACCGTGGCTCCAACCCACAGGCCGATTTTGCTTGTTTTTGGTTGTCCTGAATCTGTTTTCAACCTTCTCAAATCGGACAGCATTCCGTCGGCGTGCTGGTAGCGAAGTGTCGGGTCTTTTAATAAGGCTTTATCTACTACCTGCTGAAGCCCGCCTGATACGCCTGACTTATATCGTGACACCGGTTCTGATGTGGAATCGGTAATTGAACGAGCCACTGCTGCATCGTTGTCACCCTCAAACGGACGGCGGCCGGTTAACATCTCATATAGAATCACACCGATTGAGAAAATATCAGAACGATGGTCAACATCTTTCCCTGTTATCTGCTCCGGAGACATATAGCCGACAGTACCAAGAGTCGAACCGGTCTTGGTTAGTTTCTCTTCACCCGACAGAGTCGCCAGACCAAAATCTAAGATGCG
>JADFNA010000457.1 GCA_022563625.1 Candidatus Zixiibacteriota bacterium | reverse complement strand
CGAGCGGTCGTGTGCGCATTCTGGATTTCGGACTTGCAAAGTCACACCGGGCAACAACCGAAACAAAAGTCGGCTCAACCCTTGGCACGGTGCAGTATGAGTCTCCTGAGCAGTCGCGCGGTGAAGCCGTTGATGCGCGCTCCGATCTGTTCAGTGTCGGTGTATTGCTGTATGAGATGATCACCGGCAAACTGCCGTTTTCGGGCGACTATGATGAAGCGATTCGCTATGCAATCTCGTATGAAGAAGCCCAGCCCCTCTCACGTTACGCGAGTGGGATTTCAGATGACATACAGCGCCTGGTGTCTAAATTGCTCCAAAAAGAGGTATCTCTGCGTTACCAGAGCGCCGAAGGCGTTCTAAGTGATCTTCTCCTGCTGGCCCGCTCGGGAACAGGGACGGCTCCGCAAGCGAAAACTCGCAAGAACCGCTGGCCGCAGATTGTCGGGACTATTGTAATCGTCGCGGCCCTCGTTGCGGCAGCGTTCAAATTTTGGCCGGCTGATAATTCAATTATTTCTGTTTCTGAGATTGACGAGCGAAAAATGCTGGTTGTCCTGCCGTTTGAAAATTTGGGACTGCCGGATGACGAGTATTTCGCCGACGGTATTACGGATGAGATCACTTCACGGTTGGCGGTTGTCAAAGGATTGCGTGTGATTTCGCGCACCAGCGCGATGAAGTACAAACAGACAAATAAGACTATTCCCGAAATCGGCTCCGAATTGGGAGTGGATTATGTCCTTGAAGGTACAATACGCTGGGACAAATCCGGCGACACCGACCTGGTTAGAATCACTCCGCAGTTAATCAAAGTAGCGGATGATTTCCATGTCTGGGCGGACAATATTGAGCGTCCTTTAACACACATATTCAGAGTTCAGACGGATATCGCCATGAAAATTGTACACGCTCTGGGTGTTGCTTTGGTCGACAACGAACAGCAGGCTCTGGCGCAAAAACCGACTGAAAACATGCAGGCATATGACTATTACTTGAAGGGTAACGTATACATCGAACGTACCCGAGGTGGCGATGATGAAGGCGCTATAAACCTGGCGATTGAACTGTATCAACGGGCGGTCGACGGCGACACCAAGTTTGTTCCCGCGCGCGAAATGCTGGCGCTAACTCTCATAGAACGGTACTGGCATTGGAGTTTCGATACACTGGACCTGATGGAAGCGCGAAAACATATTGACATTATCCGCTCTCAGGCGCCAGCGTCGTTTGAAGCGCTCGTCGCTACAGGATCATATCACTATCATGAAGGCGAATATGATCAAGCGCTGGACAAATTTACTCGCGCGCGTGAGATACAGCCAAATAACGCTTATCTTGAGACGGAAATTGCATTTGTGCACCGACGTCAAGGAAAATCAGAGCTTGCTCTGAGTGATCTCGAATCAGCCCTGGTACTGGATCCCCGTTCGTCTGGCCTGTATGATCAGGCGGGATTAACCGCTTTATGGCTACACAAATATGATCTGGCGGAAAAATACTTTTCTCTTGCGATAGCTCTGGGGCCGGATGTATCCGGCACATACGCAAACAGAGCATTTTTATGTATTATACAACGCGGCGACCTCGCACGCGCCCGAGAAATAATGAACACCGCCTTCCGACTCACGAAACTCTCCGGGGTGTCGTATGTGACTTGGGGACAGATTGAATTACTGTCCGGAAATTATGACAAGGCGCTGGAACTTTATGCGAAAGCTGAGTTCTGGTTGGCTCCAGGTATCGGTTTTACAGAAAGGGCGCTGATCTACGAAATGATGGGCCAACCTGAGCAGGGACAGCTTGTGTATGATTCAGGCCGGGTTGAACTGGAGGAAAAACTTAAAACGACTCCCATGCCTGCGCCGATTCACTCCGCGCTTGGAATTATATTTGCAGGACTGGGCAACACTGAGAAGGCAGTCGGCCACGGCCAGCTCGGACTGGAGCTTCAGGAAAACGAGTTTCTGCGGAGCTGGACTCTATCTGACATGGCCCGAATATACGTTATGCTGGGTGACTACGAAGCGGCTCTCGACCAGCTGGAACTGACCGTCGGACTTACTTCGGTTATTTCTGCACACACACTACGCATCAACCCATACTGGAAACAGTTAAAGGAGAATCCACGGTTCAAAGCGTTAGTAAAGAAATACGAAAGCCTTGGTTCATGATCGGACAGACTGTAGCCCATTACAAAATTCTCGATAAGCTCGGCTCCGGCGGAATGGGTGAGGTGTATCTGGCTGAGGACACCAAGCTTGAGCGCAAAGTCGCGTTGAAGTTTCTGCCGCCGCACTTTAGCGCTGATCCTGAATTCAAGTCTCGATTCCAGCATGAAGCCAAAGCCACCG
>JADFNA010000043.1 GCA_022563625.1 Candidatus Zixiibacteriota bacterium | reverse complement strand
CCCTGGGTCGTGGCGTTCGCGTTCGGTCTGCTGCACGGATTCGGGTTCGCGAGCGGGCTCACCGCCATGGGCTTGCCGCAAAACGAAATCCCCCTTGCGCTGCTCTTCTTCAACGTCGGCGTCGAACTCGGACAACTGGCGTTTGTCTTCTTCGTGCTAGCTCTGGCAAGGTCGTTCCGCACGCTCGAGATCCGCTGGCCGCGCTGGGCCCAACTGTTTCCGGGATATGCGGTCGGTACGCTCGGAGCTTTTTGGTTCATCCAGCGCACCGTGATTCTTCTGGGCTGGATGTGATGCGGACCACACTGATCGTTGCGACCGCCGCGCTGTTGGCGTTTCCGTCGCCGCTCGCGGCGCACGAAGGTGGTGCAGCAGCCGGACTCTTGAGCGGTCTCTTACACCCCATTTCCGGGTCAACACATAGGCCTGATTGGTCGATAACTGTCACTGGATAACCGTGTCCGCTGGATACGGTTACGACCGAATATATGCATTGCGCTCGGCGGTTTTCGACAGACGGAGTCACAACTGCCTGGAGGGCCTGTCATTGTCATATATAACAGGCACATGAAGCAAGCATATGTAGCAGGCGCTTTTTGGCGCCAAGATTTGGTTTATGGAAATATTCTATAACAGCGGCAAAACCTTTCTGCCGAAAATCGATACGATCTTCCTGCAGGCCCGCGGGCTGGCTATTGTCATTCTCTTTGGCTGGCTGGCGCTTGGAATTACGCCGTCGTTAAATTTCCCCCTGGCGCTGGGTATCACAGGGGCCCTGGCCGTCCACTATCTGGCGCTGATGTTTCTGATCCGTCGTCCGCAGTTCAGGTTTAATAAGTTTTACTTCATCACGCTTGTGCTGGATACCGTTGCAACCACATTTTGGGTCATATTCAGCGGCGGCTATGATTCAGTTTTCTTTTTGGGGTATTATCTGATTGTCGCGCTGGCGGCGTATCTATTGACTCGTCCTGCAGTTGCCACAATCACCGCCATAATATCGCTGGTCTATGTCGCTATTTTATGGCCGCAATTGAATTCACTTGACAATTGGCTGACAGTAGCATTGCGTATCAGTCCCTGCTGGATATTTTTTGCCGTCATTTCGCATATCGCCGAGCATCTGCAGCGCTCTGAGGTGCGCATGCTCAAGTTGTTTGACACATTGAATATGCGCACCACCGAACTTGAGAAAATCCAGGCCCAGCTCGAATCTATCTATGACAACTCACGAATTCTGGCCGGTATCCTGGACGTTGATGAGGTCATTAAAGCCGTTGTGCAAATCGTCAATGGCGTCCTAAAATACCCGGCTGCCGCAATACTTTTCAAACGCAGCGAGAGTGGATTTATTTACCGGGGGCGTGTTATCGACGGTGAAATAAACCTGCGCCTCAAGTCACTCGATGGCGCCTCCACCGACCTGCTCGAACGTGTGGCCCGGGCCGGAACTCCTGTCTGTATTGTAGATTCAAAAGGGCGTGATGACTATGCGCCGCTCAAAGAAGATACCCGCTCGGTTATGCTGGCGCCGATGACCGTTCGGCGCAAGACAGTCGGTGTGCTGGTCGCCGAATCAAAATCAGTCGGCGCATTTTCCGAACGCGATGAAAAAATGTTCTGGGTTGTCGCTCGTTCGGCGGCGATGGCTATTGACAATGCGATTGTCCACAGCGAAATGGAGAGTCTGACTGTCACCGATGAACTAACCGGCATTTATAACTATCGCTTTTTCGCCGAAAGACTAGCCGAAGAACAGCGCCGCGCCGCACGCTACAACCAGCCGCTGGCGCTGATTATGATTGATATTGACCATTTCAAAAACTTCAATGATTCATTCGGCCACGAAGCCGGCAATCTGGCCCTCAAAGGCGTATCAAATATTATCAGTGGATGTATTCGCGACACCGATGTTTTTGCTCGATATGGAGGCGAGGAATTTGCTATCATTCTGCCGCAGACAGCGCTGTCTGAAGCTGAAGAGATCGCCAATCGCATTCGTGAGTCAATCGAATCGACCAAAATCGACATCGGAAACGGCATTGCCAAACAGGGCATAACAGTATCTGTTGGAGTGACCAGTTATCCAGAAAACGGCAAACGCCACGATGAACTGGTCCAACTCGCCGACCAGGCGCTGTATCGCGCCAAAGGCGGCGGCCGCAACGCCGTCCAGGTGGTCTGACAGCCGACAGATGGAGACCAGGATTAATATCACCGGCGATCTTTTTCTCTCTTTCAGACGGCCCATATGAACACGGCGCTATGGCGCCGTCTCCTTCAGTGATTGATTTATGCTAAAAGCATCTCCAGCCGCCGGCTCTCTGTTTCTGACAGCCTATTCCGGCCAGTCGCCGTCGATCGAATTCCTTAAGTTTCTGGATAAAAACTGTCTGGCGGGGATTGTTCTCTTTGCGGACAATTGCCAGAACCATGCGACCCTCAAGGATTCAATTCTCTGTATTCAAGAACATAGTGACAACCAGGCGTTGATCGCCATCGACCAGGAAGGCGGACGTGTCTGCCGCCTGCGCGGCTCGCCAGTGGAGTATCGGAGCGCCGCTGAATATGCCGCGTTGGCCGAGGGCGGCCCGGAAGCCCTCCAGCGCGCGCTGAAGGTTTATGAAAAAGATTTCGCGGCGGCCGCACAATACCTGGCCGATCTGGGAGTCAATTTTCTTCTGGGTCCGGTCTGTGATTTGAAACTCTGGAATCGTGAAACGGCGCTTGAAGGCCGGACCTTTGGGTCCGATCCAGATGTAGCATCGGAATTTGTCAAGACCACAGTCCGCATCTGCGCCGAACACGGCCTGGCCTGCTGCCTCAAACATGCGCCCGGCCTGGGCAGAGTTTCGACCGACCCCCATGAAAAACTCGGCGCCAGCGCCATGTCACTGGAACAATTCGAAAATGTCGATTCGCTGCCTTTCAAGGCCGGCGTCGCAGCCGGCGCCGATTCACTGATGAGTTCACATTTTCTGGCGCCGAAATTTGATGACATGCCTGTCACCTGTTCAAACAAAATTATCAAGGAGCTGATCAGGAACACGCTTTCAGATAGTCTCGCGCTGCTCAGCGATGATTTGAACATGGGAGCGTTAAGCCAATTTGGGTCTTTTGACAAAATAGTTGCGCAATGTGTTGGAGCAGGACATGATTTGCTCTTGACCCGAGACCTACAAACCGCAAAGCTGGGCCTGGCGGCGCTTGACCGCGCGCTCGAATCCGGTGACGTTAGCCGGCAAAGACTGAGCGAAGCGCAAAGTAGAATAAACCGTTTGAAACGGAAAACATCAGCGCCTACGTTTCGAAAGCCATAGACCGAAAAACATAGACCAAAAATATCGACTGAAAAATATCGATCCAAGACAAGAACCCGGAGAAAACGTAAATGCTCAGCCGCCTGTTTGCAAGAAACTCACTGAATGTGCTGGGTATTAACAGCGGAACTTCCATCGACGGACTCGATCTGGCGCTGGTGAAAGTGTCGCGGACGAAAAGCGGGGAGCTCAGAGTCAAGCCACTTTTGAAACGTGCGGCCCACTATCCGGCCTCAGTGCGCAAAGCCCTCCTGCACCTGGCTGACTCTGCCAAAGTAGCTCCGGAAGAGCTGGCGTTGCTTGATGAAGCGTTGGGAGATTTAATCGGCGAAGCAGCCAGGTCGTTCATCGCCAGCGCAAAGCGAAAGGACCTGCGAACGGAAACGATCGCATCGCATGGCCAGACCATCAGACATCATCCGCTCAAGGTCTCCCGGCTCGGCCGGAACATCTGCGCGACTCTGCAGATCGGCGCCCCGGAGCGAATTGCCAGCCAGACGGGACTGCCGGTGGTCTCAAACTTTCGCCAGGCCGACACGGCGCTGGGCGGCGAAGGAGCGCCGATTACTACCAGCGCAGTGTATCATGTATTACACAGTTCCCGCAAAAGCCGCCTGGTGATAAACATCGGCGGCATCGCCAACATTTTCTATATTAAAAAAGGCGGACCGCTGTCGCTTATGGAGGCCCGTGATGTCGGACCGGGAAATGTCCTGTTGGATTTGGCCGCGCAGGAACTGTTTTCAGCAGACTATGATAGGGGGGGGAAACTGGCGGCCTCCGGCGCCGTCAGTCTGCGCTTGCTCTCCCTGATGAGCGGCGGGGGGTTTTTCAAGGGCGCGGAGACACGTTCCACCGGTCGTGAACGATATACGCCTGCCAGTTTAAGGAAGATTCTGAAACTGGCCAGAGACCTGGAGTTGTCAGCGGAGGACATTTTGGCCTCTCTGGTTGAATTAAGCGCGTCAAAAATAATTTCGGCGGCAGAAAGAATTGCCGGTGGCGATAAACATCTCAAAGAAGTATATCTCAGCGGCGGTGGATTGAAAAACCGCCAGCTGGTAAGGCGCATTCGGGCTGGGCTGCCGTCGTTGAAAGTGTATTCGATCAAAAAACTGGGATACCATCCTGACTTTTTTGAATCTGTGTGTTATGCCATACTCGGCTACTGTTGCCTGCATGGACTTGAAGCGATTCAACCGGCCTCGAGCAGGGGCGCGGGCATCGGCCAAAAATCTAACATCCGTGTGTCCGCGCCGATTCTCGGTCGAATCTCCCAACCGCCTAAACTGATCCACCACGGGACCCTCGCAAGAAACCGCTGAAGTATACATACTGTCGATGATCATTCACCGCAAAAATCTGCTCTATACCGCAGCGCTGCTGGGCGCTATATTTCCCGCCCTCTGTTCGTGTTCCCCGGCCGGAGGCCCGGTTGCGCGTGAAACCCGTGCGCTGCATGTAAAAATGCCGTTTGTGCGTGCGCTGCTTTCCGACAATCACACAAAAACAGCTATAGGCGGAAGAAGCTCCATCGCAATAGAGTGTTATCGTGATGGCGGCAGTTTTGTCTATTATTCACCCAAGAGTGTGAAAATAAAAGCCGCAGGCGGCCGCATGACACTATTGAGCTCTTCCGGCGCCACTATTGAAACTTCACTCGAGAGAATCACTGTCTCGCCCCGCAGCGGAGGCCGGCAGCTATGGCTGGACGGGAAACCATATCGTGGAATGTTGCGCGTTTCTTCAGGCGAGAAAGCTCTGATGATTGTCAACATCCTGTATGTTGAAGACTATCTGAAAGGCGTTGTGCCGCCCGAACTGGGACCGGTATCAGAAATCGACATCGAGGCAATCAAAGCCCAGGCTATCGCCGCCCGCACATACACGATAGCCCATCTCGGACAGTATTCTTCGGCGCTGTATGACATGAAATCTGACGTGTCAGATCAGTTGTATCAGGGCATGTCGGTTGAAAAGAAAATAATTACCGACGCGATTGAAAAAACCGAGGGGGAAGTCGCCAGATACAACGGTGAATTCATCAACGCATACTATCACTCTACCTGCGGCGGGTATACGGACAATATAGAAAATGTCTGGGAAAAAGAAGCGCGCCCATATCTGGTGAGTGTCTCATGCCGGGAAATGTGCCGGCCTTCGAAATACTATCTCTGGAATGAAACTCTGTCAGGGGCTGAATTGGCCAAACGGATTTCCAACTATGAGACGAATCTGAGAGGGCGCCAGGTGACATACAATCGGATTGATTCAATCTATATTGCCGGAACGGAATTGCGCTCTGAGCGGCCCGGACTGCGCACTCAGGAACTGGTGGTCGTGGCAAATAATATCAGGCTGGTGTATGTGCGGGACCGTATTCGCTGGGTCGTTGGCCGAAGCGCGAACCCCAACTTGATTCTGCGCTCAGACCACTTTGAATTGACTAACATCAGATACAAAAGCGACGGCTCTGTTTCAAAAATGACATTCAGCGGCCGGGGGTACGGACACGGCGTAGGGTTGTGCCAGATGGGCGCCCTGGGCATGGCCCGCGCAGAGATGGGATATTCATATCGGGATATTCTGAAACGCTACTACAGCGAAATTACTATCGACAAATTATATTAGCAAACAAGAGCGCCGCAGAATTACGCTCCTGCACATTGTTTTGTCGTATCTGGTCTTGCGGGTGATGTTATGGCGCTCGTGACATGGAGCACTCACATAATCAACACCAGTTTACCGATTTGTGTGCGACCATCAGGAGTTTCAACCGTCCAGTAATAAATACCGGACATGACCGGCAAAGTGTTGCGGGAAATAACATCCCAGGTATTATGCATTGCCGAAGGGTCATCCGGCGCTTTTCTGTGTTCGATTGTCCTGACCAGATCTCCGTCAAGTGAATAGATCGAAATGTCACACACGGGCGGCAGGTTGGTCCAGTGCACAACGCGCACACGTTCGTCGGGGAAATCCTCGCGCCCGCGGCCTTCAAATCCAAATTCCCGGTAGTGTCCGTCAATTCGGTATGGATTGGGATAGACAATCACATTCAGAGCTGAGTTCAAAGCTGTATCGACCGGGTTATGCGCCAGCGCTTCTACGGCGTTTTGGACCTTGCTCGATTCGAACCCGCGTAAGTTACTCTTCGCATCTCCGAAGTCAAAGGCCGTCACCGAAACATAATAAACTTGCGACGGAAGCAGATTTTCTAAGATCATTCTATACTCAAAATATTTGAAACGCTTGTCGTCTTCAGTCAACTCGCCACCTTCATAAAAAGTCATTACTCCGGTTTGCGGATTCTCGAACCAGCTGTCTTCAGTGAACGCTTCGGAAATATCAAGTGTGTGCGGAAATGGCGCATCAGGGAATATCTTGTGGATATTTGTTGTGTCGGTCAGGTCATCTTCGTTCCAGTCTTGCTTAGTAAAGAAGAAAACCGAATCGTTGACTACAAGTGGATTGTCAATGCTGTTGAAGAGTGGATCATAGCCGGAGTCGCCTCTGGCATATGACTGTTGTATCTCAACTTTACTAAGAACATCGACGATAACCCAGTCGCCAACCTGTTCGAAACCAAGATCGTCAACTTGGATAATTGATGTATCGAAGTACCACTGTGTATAATCCTCAATGTCATAAGAAGCCATTAGCATGAATTCCGAGCGTCGATTAACCAGGCCCAGGTAAACTCTATATCCTTCAAAATCAATTTTCTGCGTGAAAATATCAGCAGTTGTTTCACTCTTCATGCCATTCCACTCCAGAAGAATTTTGCCAATTTCTGGAGTGTATCGAATCTCTGGCGAGGGTGGCGCTGAGATTCCCCGGAAATCTGGTATACCATCTCCTGTGACCCAGATTGTGTCATCTTCGAGAATCGTTATGGATGTATCAATAATATACAGTGTGTCTGGCGCTGGTCCTGATGAATCTATAAATATGGTTGTATCGACTGTTGTGACCTCGCCTCCAGGGCAAAGTCTGTACTGTCCGCGAAAACCGTCGCCGTTTGTATCGAACCCCGGATTATCAAACACCCATCTGGCCCAAGTGGCGGTTTCAATCATGCCGCTAAAATCAAGATTGTCATAGTATGGTTGCGGGTTGGACGGATCGAAATTTTCCTCAAAGTTTGTCGTACTGCGATGAAAGTTTTCGCCGTCGAAGACTGCAACTGTGAACGGGATAGACTGTCCGGGGGATAGATCAAACGGACCGACAGACATGAGCGCTAGCCTACCGAAAGTCGCGAACGCTCCTTTATCATGACCTCCGTTCGAGATTTCGACTGCATTAGCGGGGGGCGCCAGCCAGCCCTCTGCTGAATGGTCAACTGCAGTGAAAATTTGGTCATAATCCAGTTCACCGTTCGAAAGTTGATGGTACTTATTTCTGTCTCCTATCGGTGTGCCGAGTACACCGCCAAAATCCGGGAACGGTTTTCCACCCGGTCCACGTTTGCGGGGGCCAAAATCAAACCGTGCGTCAGGATTGGTAAGCCACCAGTTAAAACTCAACTTTAGCTCTGGATCAGCAGGACGAAGTATCTTGAGTCCCAGGCCGGAGCTCCTGGTCGTTGAATCTACTTCTCCTGTAAAAGGATCAATAATCAGGCCATCAATGTCAGCTACCCAACAAAAGTTCATGTCCTCTGTCGAAGAACATTTGATGTCCGCTCGATTAAACGAAACGCCCTGGCCGAAGAATCCCTGTACGTGGTCGTCAAAGGCTACGCCCGTTAAGAGATATATTCCCAGAAACAGTTGATTCAGTTTTTGATTTCCAATGTTGGTGATCTCATAATCAATCAGCAAGAAATCATCAGCATAGGATACGCCCCAGGCATAGCTGCTTTGCCGGACACGAAGATTCAATGGGTCGTGACGCAGGGTAGGGCCTATAAAACCTTCAAATGTATCCAGAGTATCGTAATACACGACGATGAAGTCATCCTGGGACTTTGCCAAGTGCACGTCCTCCGCCACCGGGTCAAGTACGTTGCGCGTGATTGGAAGCTCGCCGTTGTCCTCCTGCGCTCGAAATGATCCCGGTTGAAATTCCCGGAAAGAAATGAACGGCCGTTCATGTCCCACGCTGGTGACAAGCGTGTTGCCACCTGAGATTGCGCCAACCCATAGCCCCCCGCTCAGATCTGGTCCAAAAAAATGCCCCTGATTGTTAATTTCATAATTGTGTTTGCCCACAATATGGTGGTGGTGGGCAAGGAAAGGAGGATTCAGCGGATCGGGAAATTGCGCCAGAGCCGAAATGCCGCAGAGCTGTAGCGCCAATACACATCCGAGTCCATATCTCCAGATAACAGGAAATTGCAGGCTTTTGAGCATGTGCGACATCCAATTCCTCAGGCTGGCGGCTCACAAGAAAGATGTCACGCCAGAAATCTGATAGTCAGGGCGGCGGCAGAGAGTGACGCCTTTTCCGGAGAGGGACAAACGCTGGCAACAATATCACACGTCAGGGCGCTGTTTGTCAAGTATACGTGGGCGGCAGACCTCCCGGTCTGCCCCAAGTGTTCTTGCGGTCAGGACTGGTGGCCTGCCCCTCTGGGGCAGGTTTCTAGAAAATCATCAGGCCGGGGGGCCGACCACTCTGGTGGGTAACTTCCCCTCACAAATTACGTGGGCGGCAGACCTCCCGGTCTGCCCCTTGCGAGACCACGTAATCATGTGGAGCAAACCGTGAGGTCTGCCGCCCAATCGCATTCTGTAGCGGCACGGCATGCCGTGCCGGCCTTATAACCAGGGGCAGGCCACCCGTCCTTGGTACTACCCAGTCGATGAACTCGTCACGTAGACCCCGTACTTAAAGTTTGTGAATAACTTGCTACTGTTTTTCTAATCATTGGTTCGAGTCCTACCCGAGGAGCTTGACGTTTTGACAAAGGAAGCCCCGGTGATGTGTGTCACTGAGACTTCTTGTTTCGGATTAGGGTGGGGTGTTGCGAGCGCCACTAAAACC
>JADFNA010000456.1 GCA_022563625.1 Candidatus Zixiibacteriota bacterium | reverse complement strand
CGATGTACCCGGAGTACGAAGCCACGCGCCGCCACCTGGCGCGTTTTACCAAATCGTATATGTCAAATACTGCAAACGAAGCAAACAGCAGCATAAGCGGCATCACCGGCTGGCGAAAACGCGCGCAGACAAAAAACAATACAACACTAACAAAATAAGAAAACGCGAAAAGATGCAACGGCAGATATTTACGCCACTGCCTGAGCGTCAGCCCGATCCCTAAGAGCGCCAGAGGAAAAATCAGACCCGATGGAAAAAAGAAGGGTCCACGCCAAAATAGCGCATCGGCCAGATGACTATATTTTTCTACCAAATAAATGTTTTGATTGTTGGGAATCTCGAAGCCATTGATGAAATACAGACTTTTCTTTGCGAGCAATTTAGCGAAGGTGAACGGATGTTCTGACACTTCCGCCAGTCCGCGCCCCCACCAGTAATTGTCTACTTCTTTTTCAGACAGCGCCCGGCCGGATTCCGTCTGCGCCAGATTGATTGCATCAAGATACCCCCCCTGCCAGGTGGATTTGATTCCCGGCGCCGTGGCCGACCAGCCGCTGGCCTGATGATTGTTTCCAAGAAAGAAATTGTATCCACCCTGCCATGAGATCAAAATGAAATCACCGGACACCATCCAGTTGCGCACAGTCACCGGCGCGATGACAATCAGCGCCGAGATGACAACAATAGCATAGCCGATCAGTGTGTTCTTGAGCCTAAAATGAAATTGCGGCATGATGCAGACCCAAAACCAAAACGCAAGCGCCGGCAAAAAGAAGAGTATGTTCGGCCTGGCCAGGGCCGCCAGACCTACACAGGCGCCCAAGAGCGCAAAATTAACCCCTGTCGGTTTCTCCTGCGCTCGAACAGTAAACCAAATCACTACTGTTGCCAGCAACACCATCAGTCCGGTGATCAAAAGACTGGCGTCATAATAAAGAAAAGTGGGATAAACTGTCGCTAAGGAGGCGGCCAAAAGCGCACTGCGCCTTTCAAAGAACCGGCAACCAAGCATGAACAAGAGCGGCGGCAGTAAAGAGCCAATGATGACCTGAATTAAGCGGACAAAGAACAGACTGCCGCCGCCAAGCCACATCAGGGCGGTCATGAAATATGGATACAGCGGCGCTCTATAATATGGGGCCTGCCGGGTGGATTCGGGATCGAGAATCTCCTGAGCCAGCTCAACATGATAGCCTTCGTCCATGAGTGGATGATCAAAGGTCGGCATAGCCGAAATCTCGAAGAGAAACACCAACCTGAATGCCACAGAAACGGCAAAAAGCGTCAAAAGCGTCCGAATGTTCGAGTTAAAAAAGCCGAATCGGTCACCGTGATTTTTTGCTTTGTCTTTGAGGCGCATAGTGTTAGTATGATACGCTAGGGGGCCGTCAACAGCCAGACTTTGTCTTTGGGGGAGACAAGCTATGAGTCAGTTTCGGTGGAACAATGTATCTGCCGAAGTGTTTCAATTTACCGACAAAGGGCTTATATTAGCTCCAGCTTGTCAGCCCGGAAATGGACTTCAATCCGGTGCCCGGGCGGCCGGACGCGAACGTCTGTCATGGACGCTGGTGGTCCGCTGGAATATAAGCCAGACAATTTGAACCTGCGCCAGAGATGCGCACAATGAAGTTCAGGGGGTGACCTGGCTTCGACGGAGTGTGTGTGAGGTAATTTGCGTGTCGAGAATCTCGGAGAACTCGTAAAAGCCCGGGACAACCTATTTATTTGGCGAATACAATTATGCCATGGCCGCCTAAATCAGCTTAAGCTGATTCAGGCTGGGTCCGCTCCCCGCCGCGCGCGCCTCAATCGCGTCGGATGAGCGTCGATAGGTGAGGCTGGCCGGCGATTCGACCGTGGTCGTCCGGCGAGATTAAATGCGGTCTTGGCCGAGTCGCTGGCCCCGCGTTGCGGCAGGCGGCCCGGCGAGATTAAAAGCGGCGCTACACACGTAGACGATAACCAGGCATGTATTTCGGACGGGGGTTCGACTCCCCCCACCTCCAGTTTGATTCAACGGAAAAATACAAAGCATTAGCAATGGAAGCTCTCACGTATCAAGCAGACGTGAACAATCAATTAATTATCTCAATCCAAGTCTTTGAAAGGAGATTCACCCGATGAGATTCATCAAAACATTTGCTCTTAGCGTCAGCGCGTTGATGTTAATGAGCGCTTTCGCATTCGGCCAGGGTAATCCGTGTAACCCCTGTAATCCGTGCGGCGGGAAGAAAATGAAAAACCCCTGCAACCCGTGTAATCCATGCGGGATGGGGACTCATTTCACAATCAACGATCCGCGTAATACAGCCAGGTTCACCAGCGAAGCTCCACTGGAAGCGTTTGGCGGAA